>NZ_JBFNXI010000016.1:0-63009 GCF_040812445.1 Lentibacillus sp. L22
CCTGCAAAAGGGGTATGCCGACGCCTGAGCGCAAGCCCGTTTTTAGTCGGCCTTCCTTTGAAGAAGCTCGTTGGCTTGCTTTTCCGCTCCTCATGTACCTTTTATGTACACTCCGGTGCTCAAAGCTACGCCGCCTAGAACTTCTCGGTCCTTTTTATCCTCCTGTTGAACACGCACTTCTAATAAAAAGGAGGACGAAATTTTGAACATCCTCCAATATAGTATTATTTTATCTTCAAATGAATAAAATAGAAAGAGACACTTTCTTATTATTTCCGGAAATAATAGAAATTAAACAAATAAAGCTCTTCCGCAAATAGAATTCCGTTTAATAGTATGCTAAAATTTGAACAAATAGACTGGTGGGTCGGCTAATCGTTTGAAATAGGATAATGGCCCATTAAAAAGGGTAAAGGAGATGCTGCAATGAAGCAATGGGAAATTGTTTTTAACAAGTGGCAGTCATTTGAGGGTCTGGAACCAGTACTAAAAGCAGAGGTACTCGAAATGGAACATGATCAGGCTGAGGACGCTTTTTATAAGGAGTTAACCTTTGGTACAGGCGGAATGCGCGGGGTTTTAGGGGCAGGAATCAACCGGATGAATATTTATACCGTTCGTAAAGCGGTAAATGGACTAGCTAATTATTTACAAGCAACATTTACAAATGCTGATCAACGGGGAGTGGCTATCTCCTACGATTCCCGGCATATGTCACAGGAATTTGCTTTGGAAACGGCTAAAGTGTTGGGAGCTTATGGGATCAAAGCGTACGTATTTGCCTCTTTACACCCGACGCCATTATTATCATTTGCGGTCAGACATTTGGGAGCCTGTGCCGGGGTCATGATTACAGCCAGTCATAATCCACCTGAATATAACGGGTTCAAGGTATATAACGATGATGGCGGACAGGTCATTCCGGAAGAAGCAGACAAGATTATTACGTTTATCAACCAAACGGAAAATGAGCTGACCGTTCCAGTTCTTGATCAAAAGCAATTGGAGGAACATGAACTATTACATTGGATAGGTGATGAGATTGATCAGGCCTATCTGGATCAGTTAAAGCAAATCTCAAGGTTACCTGATGACGAAAAACAGGCATATAAGGATTTATCCATTGTTTTTACGCCGTTGCATGGGACAGCCTATGATCTAGTGTTAAAAGGGTTGAAGCAATTAAATTTCCCAAATGTCCATGTCGTTGAAGAACAGGCAAAACCAGATCCGGAATTTTCTACCGTTGCTTCTCCAAATCCTGAAGAGCATCAGGCATTTACGATGGCAATGGCTGATGGGGAACAGGTCGACGCAGACATTTTAATCGGTACGGATCCAGATGCGGATCGCCTTGGTGTCGCGGTAAAAGATGCAAATGAAACATACACAGTGTTAACGGGAAATCAGCTCGGTTCACTTATATTAGATTATATTTTGACGCAAAGTAATCGTTCGGATTTAAGGCATGCCCGGATGATTAAAACCATTGTCACTACTGAACTTGGCAGGGCAATCGCCAGCGACCACGATGTCAAAACGATTGATACATTAACCGGGTTTAAATATATTGGGGAAAAGATTCGCCAGTATGATACAACAGAGGAGACATTTATCTTCGGTTTTGAAGAGAGCTATGGTTATTTAATCTCCGGGATTGTCCGGGATAAAGATGCCGTACAAGCCGCGGTAATGGCCAGTGAATTGGCGTATTACTGGAAAAAGCAAGGGAAGACATTACTTGATGCATTAGACGTGTTATATGAAAAATATGGGTATTATCGGGAAGGCATGACATCACTGACGTTGAAAGGTAAAGAAGGGGCCGCACGAATCGAGGCAATGATGGAAGAAGTTCGTACCACCCCGCTATCGAAAATTGGTGGTCTGAAGGTGTTGCAAGTGGAAGATTATCTCACCAGTGAGCGGACATTGCTAAATGACGGAAACAAGGTAGAACAAATCACGTTACCAAAAGAAAATGTAGTCAAGTATTTGTTGGAACATGACAGTTGGGTATGTTTTAGGCCATCAGGAACAGAACCGAAAATAAAATGCTACTATGGTGTTTGCGAAAAATCCAGTGAAGCAAGTGCGGAAAAATTGGCTGCATTGCAACAAGAGATGGAAGCTATAATGAAGCGGAACTAACGAGAGCCCTCTATCGTTTGAAGGTAGGGGGCTTACTTTATCTAGACCTGGTAATTATAATTATTCATTTAACGGAAAATTACATCTGTTGCTTTTTGCTTCATAAACCCACTTCTATGTCGATATAAATATAGGGTTCACCTGCTTCCTTGAACTAGTGGGTCAATTTAAATTATAGAAAAGTATGAGCAAAAGGCTTTTGTTATTACGATGGACAGAAGCCTTTTTACTGTTTAAGTTCTTTTTTAAGCGATATGATTGATGCAAGAGCGATCCCATGTCACTAAAGCTGAATAGAATAAGGAGGGACCTGGCATTGGCAATCGCAATCAAACGAATCTATGAAGAGGCAGAACAAGACGACGGTATACGGATACTTGTTGATCGGGTATGGCCCAGAGGTATGTCAAAGGAAAAGGCGAAACTTGATTATTGGATCAAAGACGTAGGGCCATCCAATGAACTCAGAAAATGGTTTGGCCATGATCCGGGCAAGTATCCAGCGTTTAAGCAAAAGTATAAAGATGAGTTGGCTGAAGGATCACAGCATGAGGAATTAGAAAAGCTAAAAAAAATAACGAAAGAAAATAATGGACATGTAACATTGTTATTTTCTGCAAAAGATGAAACACATAATCAAGCAAATGTGTTAAAGGAAATATTGGAACAACAATAATTTTAACCAAAAGAAAAATTTAGGAACGAAGGTGAGCAAATGACTGAACATCATTTTCATTTACAGGCGGACTGGCCAGGTGGGCGAAACAGTGAAGGATTTATCAAAGCTGGCAACTTACAAACGAAGATTTCAATCCCGCCGGAAATGGACGGTCCAGGCATTGGTACAAACCCGGATGAAATGCTTCTGGGGGCTGCTGCAACATGCTATATTATTACACTGGCAGCAATGATCGAACGTGCCGGGTTGCCACTACAAAATATGGACCATGAATCGGAAGGAATTGTCGAAGTAAGGAAGGGTGTCATTACGTATAAAAAAATCATCCATAAACCAACTGTAACTTTAAAAAGCAGTGCAACTACCGAAGAAAAGGAAAAGTTAAAAACACTTGTGGAAAAGGCGGAAAAAAGCTGTATGATTTCCCGGGCTATACGCGGTAATGTGGAGATTGAATTGGAACCAACAATTGGGTAGGAATGCAAAACTGCCATAAAAGTACGCGAAATTTGGGAATCGCCGTATAATGAATGAAAAACGCCGTAAAAGTTGAATTTGGGCAGCCAGATGATGTTGTCTGGTTGCCTTTTGATTAAAATCACCTGGTTGGAACAATGTGGCTTGAAATTTTAATTTATCCCCTATGGCTTGGTCGTTACAGCTTTAAAGTTTTCATTTGTGGTTAACAGGAAAGATCACGTTAGCTCCGGTGTTTTTGTTATTAAATCGCCCATTTTCTTTTCTCTTGACACATAGTTGTATCTCCCTGTATAGTATTAAAGCATACTAACATTATCGGGATTATCTTATATCATTCCGATTAACATGACAGGGGGGAAAAACCGTGAATGCATTTTTAATTATCGTAAATATTGCGGTTTTACTAGCAATTATCGGTCTTCTTATTTGGATGCAGAAGAAACACTTTTCATTTACAAAACGCGTATTCACGGGGCTGGGCGTTGGCATTGTGCTCGGCGCTGTATTGCAGGTTATTTATGGCGCAGATTCAGATATATTAACCCAGACAACTGAATGGTATAATATTGTCGGCAGCGGTTATATCAATTTGCTTATGATGATTGTTGTACCACTTGTGATGGTATCGATTATCCAATCGATCATCAATCTGGAGAAATCATCAGAATTAGGGAAAATGTCTGCATGGATTATTGGAATTCTCGTGGTTACGGCAATGGTTGCGGCACTTGTCGGAATTGGCAGTGCGGCATTGTTTCATTTGAATGCTGATCAAATTGATGCTGGTCAAGCAGAAATGGAACGCAGTAGTGAGATGGAGCAAACAGTGGGTGAAGTTGAGGAGACATCGACACCAGAGAAGATTTTAGACTTTATTCCATCAAATATCTTTCTGGATATGACCCAACAACGCTCAACATCGGTAATTGCCGTTGTTATCTTTTCACTTATCGTTGGCATAGCGGTACTAGGGGTAAGAAGAAAGAATCCCGAGCAGGCTGAGATCTTTACAAAAATCATTAATTCGCTATATGCTGTTGTCATGCGGATTGTCACTTTGATTTTGCGTTTGACGCCATTTGGCATTTTAGCGTTGATGGCGAATACGGTTGCCAGCACTGATTTTGCTGGAATACTTGAGCTTGGTAAATTTGTCATCGCGTCGTATGTAGCGATTATTACGATGTTTATTATTCACTTAATCCTGGTCGGGGTCTTTGGTTTAAGCCCGATGATGTATTTGAAAAAAGTTTTGCCTGTGCTGACGTTTGCATTCACGTCGCGTTCAAGCGCGGGATCAATCCCATTAAATATCAATGCGCAAAAAAATTCGCTTGGTGTACATGAAGGTATTGCTAACATGTCCGCATCATTTGGTGCCACCATTGGTCAAAATGGTTGTGCAGGTTTATACCCGGCGATGCTGGCGATCATGATTGCACCATCTGCCGGCATTGATCCATTTACATTCGGATTCATTGCCAAGCTGGTCTTAATTGTTGGCATCAGTTCGTTTGGTGTAGCCGGTGTTGGCGGCGGTGCAACATTTGCAGCTATCATCGTGCTTTCTTCGATGGGGTTGCCAGTCGGACTCGCTGGGTTGTTAATTTCCATTGAAGCACTGATCGATATGGGCCGTACTGCACTAAACGTCAATGACTCGATATTATCAGGAACACTGACTTCACGTATTCTGGGAAAATTAAATCTAAAAACATTTAATGATAAAACAGCAATTGAAAAAGATATAGCTATTTAAGGAAATGGCCGCTTCTGAGAGGAAGCGGCCATTTTGTGATAGTTTAATGATTTGGGCTGATATCCCAGGCATACCGGTTGATAGTCAACTTGCTGCCGCTATCAGTTCACCTCACTGTACAATCGGAATCTAACACGTTATATTTCCTCGACATTTCCCGGGAAATATCGAGCATTTTCCATGATATTTTTAAACCATCATTCTTCAATTAATTGTTTCACCGGATCTAAATTCTGCCGTTCCTTCACAATAAAATAACCGGTAAATGGGTCGCCAAGTGATTTTACACGATCAACTGCATTGGCAATTGTAAATTCAACCGGTGATAAATCCTCCTTGAGTTCCTCCCAAAAAAGTGGCGTGGCAACTGTTCCTTCCGTAATTTTCCTTGGTGAATAAGGGGCAATGATCGTTTTATCCCGACCGTGCTGCATATAGTCAAGATACAGGCGTTCATGACGATTTTTCTTCATTCGCTCGGTTGTAAAATACTGTGGATATTCCTGCTCCAGCGTCCGGGCAATCGCTTGCGTAAAAATAGCTGTTTCATCATAAGTCATGCTATTTTCCGGAATAGGGATATGCACTTGTAATCCTTTATTACCTGATGTTTTTACAAAGGGAACAATTTCTAGATCATCAACTATTTGTTTTAATAATTGAGCTGCAAAAACAGCAAGTGAAAAACGCTCTCGGTCTGGTGGGTCAAGGTCGAATACAATTTCAGAAGGGGTTGCGCTTTTAGACCGTTGAAAAGGAATATGGTATTCCAATGCGCCATGATTACCGAACCAGACAAGTGTCTTCAAGTTATTACAGATCATCAACCGTTCGTTTTCTGCCATGATACTGTCAATATAGGAGGGGGCATAATCGGGTAGGTGTTTTTGGAAAAATGATTCCCCATCCACGCCGTCCGGACAACGAATTAATGTGAGTACATGATCTTGCAAAAATGGCAGCATATAGGGTGATATTTCTCTTAAATAAACAAGCAGATCGCCTTTTGTGAAATTTGCATTCGGCCATAACAGTTTATCCGGTTTGGTTAAATCCAGTTCTTCAGGTAGCATGGCTATGTCCAGTGCTAATTTTTCTGCTGTACAGTCTGTAGCAAGGGTGTTAACCAACAGCTTGGCAAACTCGGGTTCGCGGATTTCTTGCTCCAGTAAATCAAGGGTATGGATTTCTGCACAAATAGCTGGTGGGAGCAGGTAACCAGTTTCAACTTTTTCCCCTTTGGTGGCAAATAATTGCTTTAACGTCGCTTTTGGTTCCTGACCAAGCCCATGTTTGCATTTGCCGACTTCCTGCCAATCATGACCATTCCAAACAACGGCGGTAAAATAATCATTTTTCGGATCGTAATGGGTAAGAACACATTGGATGGTGCGCCAATTCTTCACTTTTAACCAGTCGCGATGGTTTTTTCCACCTGTGTAGTCGCTATTTTTCCGTTTGGCAATGATCCCTTCCGCCTTATATGTAAAAATACGATTCCAAAGTTCGGTTGCATCCTGCAGACAGGGCACGTAACTAATCCGATTTAATGGAGAAATATCAAAATCCCAGCCGCCTGCAATAAAAAAATCTTTTAATTGTTCTTTGCGTTGCTGGAATGATTTAGTCATTAAATCGATACCGTTTACCTGCAACATGTCAAATGCCAGTAATGTTGCCGGCCGTTTCCTTGCCGCTTGGTGGATTGTCGATGCCGTTTTTATTCTGCCGCGCGTATGCATCCATGAGAAATTAGCCTGGTACGTATGATTCAATACAGTTAACTCGCCATCTAATTGAACGGGTAGCAAGTGTTCAACCCTTTTCTGGTGGACATTGCAAAAATTTACAATTTCAGGGAACAAGGAAGTTAAATCTTTATTGTTTTTACTTGTTAATGTCGCCTGATCCTTCTCCCAGGAAAGCAAACAACGAAAACCATCATATTTCACCTCATATACCCACTCAGCGCCGGTCGGTATGGTTGTGCTGGCAATTGGCTTCATGATTTCCATTACTAAAACACCTCCTTTTAGTAATCACTTTATAATATGGCTCAAGAGAAGATAATTACCCATAAAGGATAAAGTGAAACAAGAACGGAACACTAAAACAGAGACATTTCATGTAAAAAAAGGAGGTATGTTTCATGCATACGATGTGGAAGGGGACTATTAGTTTTGGTTTGGTGAATATTCCGGTTAAAATGCATGCCGCTACGGAAAACAAAGATGTCAAGCTTAGGCAGCTTCATAAAGAATGCCAGACACCAATCAAATATGAACGCGTTTGTCCTGTATGTGACCGAAAAGTAGAAAATGATGAAATTGTAAAAGCCTATGAATATGCCAAAAATAAATTTGTTGTCCTGGACGATGAGGAATTGGCCGCTTTGAAGAAAGAACAAGCGGATAAAGCGGTGGAAATTGTTGATTTCGTCCAATTAGAGGAAATTGACCCGATTTACTTTGAAAAGAGCTATTATTTGTCACCTAATGAAGGCGGTAGTAAATCCTATGCCCTGCTGAGAGCGGCATTACAGGATACAGGTAAAATTGGTGTCGCCAAAATGATTATCCGCTCTAAGGAGCAGCTTGCTTGTATTCGGGTTTATCAAAATACATTGGTTGTCGAAACCATTCATTATCCTGATGAGGTTCGGCAAGTACAGGACGTGCCAAATGTGCCTGAGCAGGTAGAGACAACCGAAAAAGAACTGGATACAGCGAAAATGCTGATTGAACAATTGTCAACCGAATTTGATCCGGAAAAGTATAAAGATGACTACCGAACCGCTTTGCTTGATTTAATTGAGGATAAGAAAAATAATAAGGATCATGTAGTAGCAACGGGTGAAAAACAACCGACTCCAGATAATGTGACCAACCTGATGGATGCACTGCAGGCGTCACTGGATCGTGCCAAAAAGGACAAACCCAAACCGGCACAACCAAAACGAAAGAAAAAAGCAACAACTCAAAAGAAAAAGGTGGCGAAGTAGTCAGTTGTTTGGGTGTCGGGGCACCCAAACAACGCTGACCAAAAGTATGGCATTTTTATAGAAATTATTACATCGTGATATCTTCATTTCAGTTCAATTACACAGCTTTAACATCCTGATGAAAATAGGCCGTTATGGAGGTATTTCCGTGTGAAAACGGGTAAACTAGAAATTAAACAACATACTTTTTTTAAAAAGGATGAGCTTCATGGAAAGAAATGCGTTTTTTGATAATGCCAGACTAGCATTAATTTTTTTAGTGGTGTTTGGTCACATGCTTCAACCATTTGCAGACGACTCGCAGAAAATTAACACGCTATACATGTGGATTTATACATTTCATATGCCTGCATTTATCTTCTTATCCGGGTTTTTTGCAAAAGGGTCGGGCAAAAAAGACTATGTTCTAAAACTAGCAAAAAAATTGCTATTACCATATTTAATATTTCAGATGGTTTATACGATTTTTTATTTCATTATTGGCAAAGACAGCTGGCAAAACGGTCTGTTTGATCCGCAGTGGTCACTGTGGTTTTTGTTCAGTCTATTCAGCTGGCATATGCTGTTGTACTGGTTTAAAAAGATACCGCCCGTATTAGGTATGGCTATTGCTGTTGAAATTGGCTTGCTTGTTGGGTATTTCGGTGAGATTGGTCAAACATTTAGTTTATCACGTACCTTTGTGTTCTTTCCGTTCTTCCTGATTGGTTATTGGCTGAAAGAAGAACATGTCATGCTGTTAAAGACGAAAGCGGCAAGAATTATCTCGGTAATCGTCATGGTGTCGGTTGCCGGAGCAATTTATTTTGCGCCTGAAATAAACTCTGGCTGGCTATTGGCTTCCAAATCGTATAGTGATCTTGATATGCCGGATTTCGGTGGTGTTGCGCGTCTGCTTGTTTATATCACTTCGGCGCTAATGGCGATGAGCGTTTTAGCCTGGGTTCCGAAAAATAAAAATATGCTCACCCATTTGGGAACAAGAACGTTATATGTGTATCTCCTGCATGGATTCTTTATTCAAGTATTCCGGCATTATGATTTGTTTAAGGTCGATAATATTTTGGATTTGGCTGGATTGGCCGTCATTGCGGCAGTTATCGTCCTTCTATTGTCAAGCAAACCAATTCAGGTGGTTTCACAACCGGTCATTGAGGGGAAATTATCATCTATAAGAGGTGTCTTTAGTCAGGCAAGTAGGAAAACAGAGCACAGCTAGCAGAACAACCTCTAAATCCAATTTATAGAAGGTGGCAAAAATGAAAATATGTGTTTTCGGAGCTAATGGTTATTTGGGTGTATCTGTTTATAAACAATTAAAGGAATCGGAAACGGATGAAGTGATCGGAACATATTTACAGGAACCAGCCATGCTTGACGGACTCTATAAGTTGAATGTCAACGAACCGGAATCATTCTCCCGCTTTTTTAAGGAGGAGACCCCGGATGTGGTGGTATGGGCAGTGATGAGCGGGCCAAATGAGAACGAGTTAACCGATCAAGGTCTTATGCACTTGATTACGCATCTGACGCCGCAGATAAAATTGGTATATTTGTCATCCGATTTAGTTTTTTCTGATGGCAAAGGTCCATACGTGGAAGATGATCCAATATCCACTTTACCTGATGACCATAAATTTCATAACTATGTAAATGGGAAGGTAAAGGCGGAACATTTAATTACGAATGAACTGACGAATGCTGTGATTTTACGAGCGGGTCCAATTTATGGAGAAAATGTTATTGGTAAATTGGATGAACAAACAGATCGCTTGGCCTACCATTTGCGCGCGGGAAAACCAATTGGCTTTCGTGACGATCTGATTCGCTCCTTTGTGCATATTGACGATGTCACAATGGTTATTAATGAAATGGCCCATAATGACCTAACCGGCGTGTATCATGTCGGCCCGGCTAAAATAAGCAGTATCTATGAGTTTATGAAAGCAGTGGCAAAACAGCTGGGCTATGATGATGAACTAGTGGAAAAGGCCAGTGAAGATGAACACGTAGATCAAGAGTTACCAAAAAACACCTCGTTAATTGTTCAGAAAATAAAGCATGCTTTAGCTGTAAATAATTGACCATTTTCCAGCTAAATAATAAAGAGGCTGATCCCTTCATTCAGGAGGCAGCCTCTTTTGTTTTATATCCAATTTCTGTCTAAAAAAGAAAATGTGCTATTAAAGTAATGACCGGCAACGTAATGATAGTTCTTAGTATAAAAATGACAAATAAGTCGACAAAGGAGACCGGTATTTTGGTTCCCAGCAGCAGCCCGCCAACTTCGGACATGTAGATTAGCTGGGTAACGGATAGTGCCGCAACGATGAACCTGGTCATGTCCGATTCAATCGATGAGCCTACAATGGACGGAAGAAACATATCGGCAAACCCGATTAATATCGTTTCCGAAGCTTCGGCTGCAGATGGTATTTGCAACAGCTCAAGTAGTGGAATAAATGGTACACCCAACCACTGGAAGAACGGGGTGTACTCCGCAATAACCAGGGCAACCAAGCCAAACGTCATAACGATTGGGGCAACTCCCATCCACATATCCAGGATGTTTTGCACGCCTTCTTTGAGAAATTTTGTAAGGCTGGACTGCTTTTTGGCTTGTTCTAATGCCTTTTTATAGCCAAATGTGAGACTGTTATATCCTTCGGGAGTTTGTTCCTCGATATCTTCTGTCGTTTCATTAATGTAAGTGTCCGCTTTTCTCGATAACGGCGGAATGCGCGGCATAATGATGGCAGCAACGAGGCCCGCTATGAGTACTGTTAAATAAAAAGGAACAAACATATTTTCAAGTCCCACTTGACCAATGACTACCAACGTGAAGGTAATCGAAACAACGGAAAAAGTTGTACCAATAACGGCTGCTTCACGCTTGGTATAGTACCCATCTTCATACTGTTTACTTGTCAACAGTACACCGATCGTTCCATCGCCTACCCATGACGCCAGTGAATCAATTGATGCCCGACCCGGTAAACGGAACAATGGCCGCATAATTTTTGTCATTAGTGTACCAAATAAATCAAGCAGCCCAAAGTTCGTCAGCAAAGGCAAAAATAATCCGGCAAACAAAAAGACAGCAAACAATACGTGTAATAAGTCACCAAGGAGCATTTGCCCGGTATCCTCACTATAGATGGCTTCTGTTCCCAAATGGAAAAACACCATCACGGCAAATATGGCAGCTAACACGCGCGTTACGGCCCAAAAATTGCTGACATGGAACAGATTTTGAAAGAATGGTGATTTGGTGAATGTTTCTGGTCTGATTTTGGCAAGTACCGTCATGATAGCTGTAATGATAATAATGATCATCATAATAGCTGAAAGCTGATCAACCAGCAAATTCTCTACCCAATTGGCCAAAACGGCAATAGGAATAGTTAGTCCATCACTGCTTGGGATAGGTATCATAAATAGAAAAACACCGATGCATGACGGAATGATAAATTTCAGATGATCTATAAGTCTATATTTTTCATGCATAATTATTCCCCTTTGCGTATTTTTATACATTAATAACGAAATAAATATAATTTCTTTACTTATTCACCATTCTACCGTTAAAGATCAAAATAATCCAGCCCTAAATTTAATTTTTTTAAAAGCGAGTATAAATATAAGAGATGAATATGCTATACAGTGAAACTTGGTATTACAGCCCGATAATGCGTGAAAACAAGTTTAAGGCGCTTACAATTGCGGGTATAGTAAGTTGAGGTGCTAATCGTGCAAAAGCCACTAAAATACAATGTTATCTATCGTTGTACGGTTATCGTTTGGATGACAATAAAGTTTATCATCCAAATATACCTTTTTCATGTTAGGCATCGAATCTGGGATGATCGAACATGGCAAAAATGGAATGAATTACTAAGCAAAATAGCCAAAGAATACCGGATCAAAGCGGTGAAGCTTGGCGGCGTATTAATCAAGGTTGGGCAATTTTTAAGTACAAGGGCTGACCTGATGCCAGATGTGTTCATCAAGGAATTAACGGGTCTGGTTGATCGCGTTCCACCTGTATCCTTTTCTTATGCAAAACACGTCATGGAGCAGGAATGGGGAGGCAGTATTGACGACCATTTTAGTGAAATACTGGAAAAACCGATCGCATCCGCATCCATCGGGCAAGTGTATCAAGGGAGGCTGCTTGATGGCACGCTTGTCGCTATTAAAATCCGCAGGCGTCATGTGAAAGAAACGTTTCATATGGATTTTAAAGCATTAAAAATTGTGTTTTGGCTGATGCGCGTGTTTACCAGGCTTGGAAAAAAGACCGACTTGCATACCTTGTACCGCGAATTAATTTTTGTCATGGAGCGGGAATTGCATTTTAGGCAGGAACTTGATTTTGCGAAATATTTCAAGGAACGTTATGAAGGGTTTCCATCCATACATATTCCGGATTATTATGATGAGTTGTGTACCGATAAAATTCTCGTCATGGAATGGGTGAAAGGTGCCAAAATAGTCGATGTCGATTTCATGCATGAACATGAGATTAATATTAGGGAGACCGCGAAAACTTTATTTGATTTTTATTTCGATCAATTTTTTAACCCTGGCTATTTTCATGCGGATCCACATGCAGGGAATATTCTGATTCAGGAAGACGGAACCATTGTCATTATTGACTTTGGAATGATTGGTGAAATTCGCAAACAGGATACCCAATTATTTAAACGCCTCATTCAAGGGATAATTGTCGATGATTATGACAAGATATTAACAGCACTGGATGAGATGAAATTTCTCCTGCCAAATGCCGACCGTAACTCCCTTATCAAAATGTTTAAGCAGACAATTGAAATGTATGAAAACGGCTCGTTTAATAATATGGATAACCAGGTAATGGAACAAATCAAGGATGATATTCGTATTTTCATTCGGGAACAGCCCATCCAGCTTTCGGCCGATTATGCTTATTTAGGTCGGGCCGTATCAATTGTGCTTGGTATATTATTTGGCATTTACCCACAAATCGATCTGGGAAAATGGGCCAAGCCATTGATAAAGGAGTGGTTTGGTGGCAAGACCTTTATCGAATCAGTATATAAGGAAATTGCCAAAGATGCACTAAAGCCAGTCATCTCTTTTCCTAAAGCGATGTTAGATTTCTTGGAAAGAGGGGAAAAGGATAGAAAATGGCAAAAGAAGAAACAGTATAATCGATTACTGCATCAGTTCTATTTGCTCCTTGAAGTCATATCATTTATTATGGTTGCAGGTAGTGGTTTGACAGGTATTTATGCTTATCAAATGAGAATGTCGTTCTTGCTAATCGGATGCGTGATTGTTCTGGTTATCTTTTTCTTTATCCTGAATTTGTTGTTTTTACGACATTATCAAATGATACAATCAAACAAATAGGAGGTCATATCATGGGAGACTTATTACGTAAAGGATTTTTGTTGGGATTGGGTGCAGCTGTGAGTGGCAAGGAGAAATTGGAAGAGAAATTGAAAGATCTGGTTGATAAAAATGAGTTAACTCAGGAACAGGCACGTACTGTAATGAACAATTTTATTGAAAAAGGCGAATCCAAAAAAAGCGAATGGAGTACCAAGCAACAAAACCAGACTGAAAAAATGCTCAAAGACTTAGGCATTGCAACCAAAGAAGATATGGAGGTACTACGTTCAAGAATCAATGACCTGGAAGAAAAAATAGGTAAATAAGTTAAAGAAATAAACTTGTTCATTGAAAGGCCCCCTGTAAAAGGGGGCCTTTCAAGCCAAACTCGATCGATTTCAAGCCAAACTCGATCGATTTCAAGCCAAACTCGATCGATTTCAAGCCAAACTCGATCGATTTCAAGCCAAACTCGATCGATTTCAAGCCAAACTCGATCGATTTCAAGCCAAACTCGATCGATTAGCTTTTTTTCTGATGCACGAAAAAGTCAAATCCGGCATGTAAAATACCAGAAAGATTTTGGAAGTAAACAATAAGATAGATGTTATAAAGCAATAAGCATAGCCTTAAAGATGCACAAAAAACACATATTTGGTCAGATTGATATATGACTAGAATAAGGATACAATATAGAGAGTATTTTGACTGTCATTTTTTTGGGAGGGTCAATATCATGGGAAGTTTTTCGCAGGTATGTAAGGATACGCAAGAGAAGCTTGGCAGGCCATTGCAAAAACGTGAAATCAAGTTTCTGCAATGGGTTTTTGACCGCTATACAAAAGAAGAGCAGCAGAAGGAAAAAGAAAAAACTATCTTCAGTTAGAACGCCAAAGCCTTGGAACAGAACTAAGGCTTTTTGTACGCGCACGAAACCTGGGCTACTGAAATACCGCAAATGATCAACTAGTTAGTAAGGATACTCAACTAATTTGGCACATACCACCTTAATCCGTGATTTTACATAGATACCCTTTCACGTGTTATACTGTAGAAAGTTCAAATAAGGAGCGGTTAGACGATGTCAGTAACGGATCAAACGGTGCTTCAGCGAATCATCAGGGAAGCTCAACAAGCAAGGGAAAAACAAACAAGCCATAAAAAGATGATCGAGCACATCAAAAATGTGAAACTATTATGTGAGCTTCTTCTTGAGAATACAGATGAACCAACTGCAACGACCAATGATATTACAGCAAATGAAATGAAGGCAATGATGGGAAAAACGTATGACTCACCACGTAATGGGCAATTAGGAAAACAATCGGAGTTTGATGATGATGGTGCGAATGGGGAATCAATTTTTGACTTTTAGGTTTTCACATATTTCACTCGATACCTATTTTTCATGAAGGGATGAACGGAGATGAAATTATTTTTGGCGCTTGGTGCGCTTAATGGTTTTTTGGCAGTGGCTTTAGGTGCTTTTGGAGCGCACGGGCTAGAGGGGAAAGTTACGGAAAAGTCCCTGGGTATATGGGAGAAGGCTGTTCATTATGAAATGTTTCACACCATGGCCTTGCTCGTGACCGGCCTTTTGATGAGTAAAATTCAGACTGGCGGTATGCTTTGGGCTGGATGGCTGTTCTTTATTGGGATTGTCCTGTTTTCGGGGAGCCTGTATATTTATTCCACATCCGGAATTAAAACATTTGCCATGATTACCCCGCTCGGTGGTGTAGCATTTTTAATCGGCTGGATTTTGCTAGGGTATGCTGTCATGAAATATTTGTAAAGGATATACTTTTTATAAATGTGTGTTCAAAAAGGAGGGATAAAAAGGACCGAGAAGTTCTAGGCGGCGTAGCTTTGAGCACCGGAGTGTACATAGAAGATACATGAGGAGCGGAAAAGCAAGCCAACGAACTTCTTCAAAGGAAGGCCGACTAAAAACGGGCTTTGCGCCCAACGTCGGCATACCCCTTTTGAAGGGGCACGTCATTTTTACCGGACTTTTTGAACATCCTTTATAAATGGAAAATCATATAGGTCGTGAAAATAAATAACATTGCCGCCTGCAACAGATGTTTACCTGCTTGTTGTGTTTGACGTGTGTTCCATTCCACTATTGCGCCACTAAACATACTAAAGGACACCATATAAAGGGCAAGGATGACGACTAAAACAAAGCCTTTGATAAGAGCGATAATCCCGACAATAATCGCCCCGATAATGGCGAATAATTCCATCTTCATAAATTTTTCATATGGATGTCGCATAGATGTACGCTCCTTTTCGGCAAACACAATCTTCACAGGAATGGTAATGTTTAAGAAGGAAGATATTGTATGGGAGCATTCACCCTTAAAAGTGAACCTCCCATACTTTTTTAGGCAGCCTTTATCGCGGCGGATATGTTGCCAGACCAGGGCCCGCTGCACCGCCAAATGGATAAGCGTAATTAATTTCTTCGCTAAATGTGATGTAGTCCAAATAAACCATTAACAGTAAATAGCGCATACCTGTTTCTGGATCGCTTAAGATAATATGGTCCCGACCAGCGGCCTCGATTACTCCCTTGAATACTTGCTCCCTACCGCCACCGCCACTTTCACCACTTTCAAACGTCATATAAACAGTTACGGCTTTTCCTTTGTTCAGTCGTAATATGTTTTCAATATAGGATTGCTGTGGTGGCAGCATCCCGGTTTCGCCTGGTGTGCCAGTTGTTCCGGTTGTACCACCTTGTTCACCCGCTGCGCCTGTTGGGAACTGTGGGAATTGCTGCTGCGCTTGCGGAAATTGCTGGTCTGATTGCGGGAATTGTTGTGTTGTTTGTGGAAATTGCTGGCCACCCTGCGGCTCAGCTCGTGAAAATTGTTGTTGTGGATATAGCGCTCGATAGTCGTATACTGGATAATAGGATTGGTATGGGTAGTAGTAAGGATACATTGGGTTGGTATAATCTTGCTGTTCACTCATAAAGAAAACCTCCACCTAATAATTTAAACTACACTATAGAGTTAATACAAAGGGTATCGTTTCGACTCACATTCCATTGACTATTCAATTATCGATGGGACAGCACGTTTTAGGTCACAATGAAAAAAACTGACATGCATGGAAAATAGTCAAACGCACACCCCCATTTCTGTATATCCTTATGCTAGGCTCTTTAATGATGTGTATGAAATTTTTATATCAGGTATGACAAAACAACTAAGTAATCGTTATGCTGGAGGTATAAAAGAGAGACGTAACTCTAAATGACAAAAAGGCTTCCTGAAAAGTGGCAGGAAGCCTTTTAATAAACAGTTTACACGTGTAAAAATGCTGGTATATTTTCTTTTGGCAGGTGGTTGCCGACGAAGAATTCACCAAATTCGCCGAAACGGGCACTGACCTCATCAAAGCGCATTTCATAAACAATTTTCTTCAGCTGGATAGGATCATGGGCAAATAATGTAACGCCCCACTCCCAGTCATCAAAGCCAAACGATCCAGTAATGATTTGTTTCACCTTGCCACTGTATTTGCGGCCGGTTTTACTATGTTCATATAGCAGTTTTGCCCGGATATCCTTTTCTGTCGCATACCAATTGTCTTCCCCTTGCCGGCGCTTGTCCATTGGGTAGAAACACATATGCTCCCACTTTGGCAAAATTGGTTTGAGCCGTTCCTGGATTTTTGGATAAGTTTCTAATGCTGGCCCTTCTTTTGGCGCGGAATACTTGGAAATTTCAACGACAGATACATAGGAATAAGACGGCCTTAGATATTCAGCGAACTTTGATTTATTAAATTCTGTTTCCAATTCGTTCAACTCTTCCATGGTTGGACGGAGAAACATAAACATGAGATCCGCCTTTTGACCAATCACTGTGTAAAGTACATGACTGCCATTTTTAGCTTCTTCAACTGCCTCCCATTTAGCTAGTAATTGTTCGAATTCATGAATGGCAGCTTCTCGTTCCTCACTTGATGCCATCTTCCAGGAAGTCCAGTCGATACTTCTAAGATCATGCAAGGAATACCAACCGTCCGCTGTTTCAACTGCTTCGACCATTATATATCGCTCCTTTACATATCATCCATTTTCATTGCTCATGTTTTTACTATAACACAATTGGGGAATGATAATCATGGAGTACGGTTTCGAAATCAACTGCTATATCAACATTTTCAACAGATTTGTGAAAAACCCGGTTAATCGTAGTGGATTTCTTTTCATATTATCCTGAATCCATTATGATGTTGGTTGGACAGATGATAGCAATCACGAAAGAATTTTATTTGAGAGGAAGGGTTCGATGTGAGTAACCTTTTTGAAACAATTGAAAGCACCATTATTAATCAGGATAAACATATAGTCTTTCCAGAGGGGCAGGATGAACGAATATTGGAAGCTGCTGGTAAATTGGGAGCAGCAGGAATTTTAACCCCTGTGCTACTTGGAAATAAGACGAATATCAAGCATAAAGCGGAGGAAATTGGGGTCGATGTATCCGCAAGCAAAATTGTCGATCCGGCGGAATTTCCGGAATTTGAATTAATGGTTGAAACGTTTGTTGAACGGCGTAAAGGAAAAGCGACTGCAGAGGAAGCTCGTGAGTTGTTGCAGAATGAAAATTATTTTGGCACTATGCTTGTTTACATGAATCAAGCAGACGGGCTGGTAAGTGGGGCAGCACACGCAACAGCGAAGACAGTCCGGCCGGCGTTACAGATTATTAAAACAAAAGAAGGAATCAAGAAAACGTCGGGCGTATTCATTATGGTGCGCGGTGAAGAAAAATATGTATTTGCTGATTGTGCGATCAATATTGCTCCAGACAGTCAGGATTTAGCTGAAATTGCCGTGGAGAGTGGCGAAACTGCCAAATTATTTGATGTGGATCCACGGGTAGCTATGCTTAGTTTTTCTACCAAGGGTTCAGCCAAATCAGATGAGACGAATAAGGTCGTAGAAGCAGTCAAACTGGCAAAGGAAAAGAATCCTGACCTGGTGATTGATGGGGAATTCCAATTTGATGCAGCCTTTGTCCCAAGTGTAGCAAAGAAAAAAGCACCAGATTCAGTTCTGGAAGGTAAGGCAAATGTATTTATCTTCCCAAGTCTTGAGGCAGGCAATATCGGGTATAAAATTGCTCAACGCCTCGGTGGATTTCAAGCCGTTGGTCCGATTTTACAAGGATTAAATCAACCAGTGAATGACTTATCCCGCGGCTGCAATGCCGATGACGTGTATCACCTTGCGCTTATCACTGCCGCTCAATCGTAATCAGCCCGTGTTCCGGGGCGGCTTAATCGGATAGTACAGGGTATCACGCAAATTGGTAGGGAAAATATGGAATCGTAGAGTATTAGTTAAAGCGGGTGCGCAATCGACCAAAAGCACGCGGATATCAACTGGGTTACATGTAATATCGACCAGTGTGCAGTGGATATCAACCATATGCTGCAGGGCATCGACCCAATAACGCGTGATATCGACCAAACGATCCCAAATATCGACCTGCACACTGGAATCATCAACCCAAACGTGCGTGATATCAACCGCTTGCAGGTATCCCGCAGGCGTAAGAGCCACCATTCCTATAGAAGGTCTGGTGGCTCGAATTATTTCATCCTTAAAATGAATTCATTTCGTTTTTCCATTTGCCGGAGCCGTGTATAAAATGTTGCCAGCTCATCCTCTGAGAAATCCGTGCAAATGATTTCCTCACTTAATGTTTTTAAGGCGGCAAAAACTCGTTGTTTCATATCGGCTACGGTTATTTGCTCATGAAGCAGTTCAGACAGGGAGGCCATCGTTTCGGGATTCACCTCGGGATAGGCAAACGTTGCTTCTTCCCCCTGCAAGCTAACCGCATAAAAGTCGCGAATTAATGCGGCACGGTGATGGCTGTCTCCGTTTACATCCAAATAAATTTGAATAGCCGCGCCATCTTTGATTCGACGCTGGGAAATGCCGGCAAATTTGCGACCACCAATACTTAAGTCATAATCACCGGGGCAATAGGAGCCAACAATTTCGTAAGCTTCAATTGCGTCCGTCTTATCCCGCAGCATGAATTGAACAAAGCTGACCATCGCCTCATAACAGTCGTAAATTGATATATGTTTTACCCCGGGTAAGACGAGTGAGATATTTAACACGCCTGCATCAAGGGCAACGGCAAGCCCGCCTGAATTACGGACAATTACCTGATATCCCTGCTCCTGAAGCATCGTAATTCCCTGTTCAATAAAGGGGAGGCGGGCATCAGGAATACCAAGCACGATTGTTTCCGGATGTACCCATAATCGGAGGGTCGGTGGTGAGTTCCCCTCGCTGACTGATGTTGCCAGGGCATCATCAATGGCAAACGAGGCCATGGCCGAAATGGGTATCTGTTCGATATATGCTTGTTCTGATTGATCCACATAGCGAAATGTTGTATGTCGTATAATATCTTGCCAATTTTTCATATTTTACTCCTTGCAGTGCTTTGGAAACTGCATCATTGTCATGTTTTCCTCAATATGAGCAATGCGCCGGCAACAATGAATTTGCCAAAGCCTCTTTTTAACTTCGGGTTTCTATTATATAATATAACAAAACTATCGAAAAGAAACGGGTTGTGTAATGAAATGTATAAAGAAGAACAGTTGGATGAGGAAAAAGTATTTAAAGATCCTGTGCATCGATATGTTCATGTGAATGATCGGGTCATTTGGGATTTAATCGCAACACCGGAATTTCAACGTTTGCGGCGAATTAAACAACTGGGGACGAGCAACCTGACTTTTCATGGTGCTGAACATAGTCGTTTTAACCATTCATTGGGCGTGTATGAGATTGTCCGCCGAATCATATTCAACTTCCAGAATCAACCGCAATGGAACAATAATGAACGTTTGTTGTGCCTTTGTGCCGCATTATTGCATGATTTGGGACATGGTCCTTTTTCCCATTCCTTTGAAAAAGTCTTTAAACTCGATCATGAAGATTTTACCCAGAAAATTATCCTTGGTAATACGCAAATACATACGATTTTAGAACGGGTGGAACAGGGTTTTTCCCAAAAGGTTGCGGACGTGATTGCGAAAACATATGAAGATAAGCTGGTTGTCAGTCTTATCTCCAGTCAAATTGATGCCGACCGGATGGATTATTTGCAGCGGGATGCTTATTTTACTGGGGTCAGTTATGGCCATTTTGATATGGAGCGAATTCTGAGAGTGATGCGCCCGCTTGACGATCAGGTTGTTATTAAGTCGAGTGGGATGCATGCGGTGGAGGACTACATCATGAGCCGTTATCAAATGTATTGGCAGGTATACTTTCACCCGGTAACCCGCAGTGCTGAAGTGATTCTATCAAAGATTTTGCATCGGGCGAAGTATTTGTTTGATAATAACTATCAATTTAAGCTAAAGCCGACGCATTTTATTTCTTTTTTTAACGAAAAACCCGATCTTGATGAATACTTGAAACTGGATGAAGCAATTGTATTCTATTATTTCCAGCTTTGGCAGGAGGAAGACGATGCGATTCTACGTGACCTGTGCGAACGGTTTATGAATCGGCGGCTGTTTAAGTATGTGGAATTCAATCCAAACCTGCAAATGAAAGAATGGATGGAGCTGTACCGAATGTTTCAGGAAGCTGGAATCGATCCGGAATATTATCTGGTGGTTGACTCATCGTCAGACTTGCCATACGATTTTTACCGGCCTGGTGAGGAGGAAGAGCGTCTGCCGATTTTCTTGCTGATGCCAAATCATGAACTTCGCGAGCTTTCCCGCGAATCGGATATTGTTGAGTCCATTTCCGGGAAGAAACGTACCGATCATAAGCTATATTTTCCAGCTGATGTACTTCCGGAAATGGATGATGATAAAAGAAAACGGATACTAGAACTTTTGTATCATGAGGGAGCGAATCAACATGTTAACTGATCATGCCAAATTAATGCACTTCTTTTCTATTGCAAAAGAGGTACCAGGCCGCAAAAAGTTGCAGAAAATGATTTATATTTTACAAAAAAACCATGTACCGTTTGCAGAAAAGTTTCAGTTTCATTTTTATGGACCGTATTCAGAGGAACTGTCTCTGAGAGTAGAAGAGCTGACAAACTTGGGATTTGTTTCAGAAGAGAAAGAGGAAAAAAGTAATTATTATCAATACAATTATCAAATCACAAAGGATGGTCAGGAATTCCTGCGTCAGTTTTCCCTGGACATGCCTGATTTTGCTGATAAGGTAGCAGAATTGAAAACAAAAAGTTCCCGGTTTTTGGAACTTGTCGCAACGATGCTTTATTTTGATGATTTACCGAGAAAACAAGTGGTAGAGAAGGTCTACATGGTTAAACCCAAACAAAATTATTCGGAACAGGAAATTAAAGAAGCTTGGGTTTTGATCGATTCATTGAAAGAAAATCCGCCTGCATAAGGGCGGATTTTCTTTAAGGTAAGCAAATATACAAATCATCCAGCTCTATTCTGCCCTTGTCAGGATAAAGCCCACTCATCTCTCCCCTGGTTTCTCCCAAGGCAACGTGCCGATTTTTCGATCCGACATATCGACCAAATTATCTTTTGTCACCTCAAAAACCTTACCTATCTGTTATGAATAAATGAAACATTTATAAACGATTATCGTAAACCTTGGTAGGGAGAAATCATACAAGACTTTTGCGGGATTAAAGGATGTGAAACGTGGACATGGATTCACTGATTGGTATCATTATTGGTGCATGTTTCGTATGGATTGGATACGTTGTCCGGTCTAAAAAAACATTTTTCTTTTTTGCTGGTTTTTGGGAACCAGTGAATAGAGAGAAGCTAGCACGCAGAATAGGGGTTCTATTCATTGTCACTGGTATTATCGCTATTATAACATCATTCTTAGTCATTTGGTTTAGCTCCATTGGTGCAGTATCTGGAATTCTGGTGTTTATATTAATCATTATGATTCTCATATCGATCATTTTGGACCAGGTGGGTTATTAAAAATTTGAAAGGGATAAGGGGGATAAACAATTGGTGGGTACTTTATCCATTGTATTTATGGTGATCAGCGGGGTTTTGGCAATTGGGGTACCAGTGTTTTGTGCAATTTATTTTATAAGAAAATACCGGATTTCCTGGAAGCCGATTCTGATCGGGCTGCTCGTTTTTATTGTGTTTTCGCAAATCCTGGAGAAATTACTGCATCAATATGTGTTCGGGGTTAATCCATACACACAGGAGTGGTTAACAAATCCCTACCTTTACGCTCTTTACGGCTGTTTGGCTGCGGGGATATTTGAGGAAGTGGGACGATACATTGGATTTCGTTACTTTTTGAAAAATTATCGAGACTGGAAAGATGGGATTGCTTATGGGATTGGACATGGTGGTGTTGAAGCGTTTTTCATCGGAGGATTGGCAAGTATTTCATTAATCATCAATGCCTATATGGTCAATTCAGGAACCTTAGATACACTCATCCAGACAAACAGCGGGAGTGTTGCTGAAGGCTTGCAGGCTGGAAAAGAACAATTGGTAAACACACCTGCTTATGTGTATTTATTTACTGGCTTGGAAAGAATATTCGCCTTTACGCATCACTTAGGGTTTTCATTATTGGTTCTCTATGGAGTGAAAAGCCAGAAAATGAAATATCTGCTATACGCGATTTTAGCTCATGCTGCGGTTGACTTTGTTGCAACTTTATATCAAAAAATCCATTTTAACATTTTCATAGTAGAGAGTTTCAACTGTATTGTTGCAATTTTGGCCGTTGTTTTCATAGTAAAATCAAGGTCCTTGTTTACAAACAGAGAGATTTAAACTTATAAAATTCTTCCTCAACTGTTTTTTCTAATTCATTGAAGCAAGGGAACCCTCACTGAATGAAGTTTCGCTTTACCTGTGCTACAATAGGTACCATCAGTATGAAGGAGGTTCAAAGAATGAGTTCAGAACAGTCTTCCAACAATAAGAAGAGTAATCCATTCACTATTATAAAAGATGATCCGCTTGATGGAGATAGGGGCTTTGGTGCAGGTTCAATTAGTCTGGAAAATGTTTCACCGGTGATTGTCGATCCAAATGAAGATCGGGCATTTGTCGATATGGGCGCCATGCATGGACGGAGCCAGGTAGAACGTCGCGTGAAATTTTTGCCGGATAAAGATGCCGTTCCGAATGGTAAATTGTACTGGATTGTTTGGGTTACAGTTGATAAAGGAGAAAACGGCCCATATTTTTCCGGTGTTTGTGGCAGTGAGATTAGGGTTGACCGTTCGATAAAGCGCGCCTATAAATCCATGCCTGAACATGTTACCCATATGGAAAAATCCTTAAAAGGAAAAATTATCCTTGATCATATGGACGAACATTCCAAACAGCTGTTACGCGACTTCCTTGTTGATTTCAATGGCGGTGACATGTGGAATAATTCCGCCGACGAATTGAAGCAGGCACTTCCGAAATCGTGAACAATTTGTGAATGAATCGTGAACAATTGCAGAATATGTTGTACTTTACAAGATAAATTTGTAAAATATGATATACATGGGCTTACACATGTATTACTAGGACAAAAAAACGGCTGATCCGATTAACGGGTCAGCCGTTTTTTAGGGACAAGGGGGACAGCCTCCTTGTCCCGTCAAAACAGCGATTCAAATAGTTTTTTTAATGTACCTTTTTTCTTGTCTTTCTGTTGTTTATGACCGTCACCGTTTTTTGCTTTATCATTTGGTAAGTGAAGGCTGCAATATTCAGTTGGTTCAGTGCCTTTTTTAAAGTACATGACACGACTATGATTACAATAGCGTGTGGCACGTTTACCTGTTTCCGGATCAATGGACACTTTGACAACACCCGATGGGACGGCAAATTTACGTGGTGGCATATCCTTGTGGGCGGCCTCCATAAATCCTGCCCAAACCTCTTTGGCATAAGCTGTTTCGGCAACCTTTTCCATTTGGCGATTGTCGTCATAGCCGGTCCAGATGCCTGTTACCAAATCAGGACTATAGCCAATCATCCAGCTGTCTGAGTCGGTGGATCCGGATTTGCCAGCATAAGGCCGGGATAGTTTATCAGCAACAGTAGAACCGGTGACTGACATATAACCATTTAATGAACGGTCAAACATTCCCGTCATCAGTTGGGTCAACACAAATGTCGTTTGCGGGTCGAGAATTTGTTCTCCACTGTTATGGTCCCGTTTATAAAGTACCTTGCCACTCGGATCCATGATTTTCTCCACGGTATAAGCTTCAATATCGTGACCACCATTTGCCAGGATGCCGTACCCTGTTACCATCTCTTTTACAGACACAGTAGCGGTTCCAAGGGCGAGCGATGGTACTTTGGGCAATTGACTGGTAATACCTAGTTTCCTTGCTGTATGGATTAGCTTATCGACACCTAAAAATAGATTCGTTTTTACAGCATAAATGTTATCGGATAATGCCAGGGCCTGAGCTAGTGTAATTGGCTTATTGGCATAATAGCCATCAAAGTTGTTTGGTGTGTATTTTCCGCCACTTTCCAATTTGAAAACGGTTGGCTTGCTCATCAGCATGGTCGTTGGTGTGTACCCGTTTTGTAGTGCAGCATAGTATAAAAATGGCTTAAAGGCTGAGCCGGGCATGCGTTTTGCCTGAATCGCACGGTTGAACGAGCTGTCCTCGTAATCCTTGCCGCCGATGAGTGCCCGCATTGCACCATTATGGGGATCCATGGCGATCGCTCCAACCTGAATATCGCTACTATCCTGGAAGACTGTGTTCGTTTGTTTTTCCAACTTTGTTTGTTTATCCGTATCTAATGTCGTATAGATTTGATAACCGCCGGAACGCACTTTTTCCTTATCAAGTTCCAACAGGTTTGCTGCTTCATGTAAAACGGTGTCCTGAAAATAGGGAGCCTTGTCCGCCTTCTGTTGATCAACCGGTTTGGTAAAGGCAAGTTCGGTATGGATTGCCTGTTCATAATCCTGGGCACTGATGATATGGCGATTACGCAACAAACCCAATATCCACTTTTGCCTCTTTTTGGCATTTGCCAGATTATTGTAAGGCGAGTAATAGGTTGGCCCCTTGGGAATACCCGCGAGCATTGCCGCTTCAGCAAGGGATAATTCATTGGCCGATTTATTAAAGTAATATTTACTGGCATCTTCCACACCATATGCACCGTGTCCGTAGTAAATTGTGTTTAAATACCCTTCCAGAATCTTATCCTTTGAATAGAACATTTCCAGGCGAATCGTATAAAATGCTTCTTGCAGTTTCCGCGTCCAAGTTTTTTCAAAAGACAAATACAAGTTTCGGGCATACTGCTGGGTAAGTGTACTCGCACCCTGTTTTAATGACATCGTTTTCAAATCTGTCCAGACAGCACCCATGATTCGTGGAATATCAAACCCGTGATGATTGTAAAAGTGGCGATCTTCAGCAAGAAGCGTTGCCTGGATTAATTGGTCGGATATGTCGCTTAAATCCACCCAATCCTCACCACGGTTACCACGCTCTTCGCCAATCACTTTTCCATCCTGACTATAGTAAACCGTGTTTTGTTGAGGCACGAGATCAGGTGGACCAAGCAGATAGCTCGCCAAATAAACACCTGATAGAAGGACCAGGACAGATAAAAAAACTCCCAATATAAGTTTTATGTAAATACGTTTTTTAAACCATTTCATCTGATTAACTCCAATTTCGTTGTTTGAGCGGTTTGTTGGTTGAGTCGAGCAGATATCCCGCTTGGACAAGCAAGAGTACGGCTAATCTTGAGCAGTTGCGGCCTAATTACGAGCGGCCATATGCCAAACATGAGCGGTTATCCGGATTTTTTGAACGTGTACATTATACCCATTATAGGAAAAGATAAATGGAAATAAACACAGGTCACAAGTACGCAAACTATTCGGAATTGCGTAGGTGCCTGGTACGCAAATAGTTCTGAATAGTTTAGTTTAACCGGATCTTTGGTATAGAAACAATTAATATTGAAATTGATCCCCTTTTATCGCTATAATTAGTAGATATCCGACTGAATTGGCAGGAGCGATTAGTATGAAACAGGAACAAAGCCAGGTTGCAATTGAACTTCATATGTGGATTGAAGATAACGGGCAAGTAGAGGAAACGACAACGAAAGCAACCGGCTATTTATATAACCGAAATAAAATGGATGTTTTAACGTATCATGAGCAACTGGAAAACAGCGGGGATACGATTAAGAACTTATTGACAATCCAACGGGAAAAGGTGAGCATTAAACGCTCGGGTGCGGTTGCTATGCACCAGCAATTTAGCCCGGGTGAAACTTCCGAGACGCTGTTTCAACATATGCATGGGGCGATCCATATGGAAACTTATACCGAGGAAATTGTCTATCAACCACCAAGACGAACGAAACCAGGCGAATTATCGGTAGCCTATCAGGTGAAACTGAATGGACAGGATGCCCGAAGACACCAATTAACACTGACGATACAAAAAGCAGTTTAACGACGAAATATACGAAAAAATCTTAATGAAGCGAAATGAGGAGGCTTCCCAATGAACATACTAGCGCAAACCGAAGAAACATTGAAGCAGGAAATGATTAAGGCGGTAGTCCAGGCAAATTTGGCAACGGAACAAGAGCTGCCGGAAATAACGCTGGAAAAACCAAAAGATAAAGCACACGGTGATTTTGCATCCAATATTGCCATGCAGCTGGCTCGCATTGCCAAAAAAGCACCACGGCAAATTGCGGAAGACATTGTCGCAAACCTCGATCAAACCAAGGCGGCCATCGAAAAGGTCGAAATTGCCGGACCGGGATTTATTAACTTTTTTACCAAAGATGACCTGTTTAGTGAGATCGTGCCTGCTATTTTGCAAGCAGGGGATGCATACGGCAGAAGCAATGCCGGCCAAGGGGAAAAGGTTCAGGTTGAATTCGTTTCTGTTAACCCGACTGGTGACTTGCATCTTGGTCATGCACGCGGGGCAGCGTTTGGCGATGTGCTTTGCAATGTACTGGATACTGCGGGCTATCAAGTAGAACGAGAATACTATATGAACGATGCCGGTAACCAGATTGATAACCTGGCTTTGTCCGTGGAAGCACGTTATTTACAGGCACTAGGCATGGATGCAGAAATGCCCGCAGATGGCTATCACGGCCCTGATATTATTAGGATCGGTGAAGAACTGGCCAAAAAAGATGGCGATAAATGGGCGAATGCGGATAAGGAAAAACGTTTATCATTTTTTAAAGAATATGGGCTGGAATATGAAATGAACAAGATAAAAAAGGACTTAGCCGATTTTCGCGTTCATTTCGACAACTGGTTCTCGGAACGGTCGCTATATAAGGAAAATAAAATTGCCGATGCACTGGAAACGTTGAAACAGGGAGACTATATTTATGAACAAGATGGTGCGACCTGGTTCCGCTCGACAGCATTTGGCGATGACAAAGATCGTGTGTTAATTAAGAAAGATGGCAGTTATACGTATTTAACCCCGGACATTGCTTACCATCAAAATAAATTGGAACGCGGTTTTGATAAAATCATAAACGTCTGGGGTGCGGATCATCATGGATATATTCCGCGCATGCGAGCGGCTATCCGGGCACTTGGCTATGAAAAGGAAAAATTTGCGGTGAAAATTATCCAAATGGTCAACCTGTTTGAAAACGGGGAGAAAATTCGGATGAGTAAACGGACCGGAAACGCAGTAGCATTGCGGGAATTGATGGATGAGGTTGGTATTGATGCGGTACGTTATTTCTTCGTGATGCGTTCCAATGACTCACAGCTTGATTTTGACTTGAATTTGGCGCGTTCTGAGTCAAATGATAACCCTGTTTATTATGTGCAATACGCCCATGCTCGAATTTGTACCATGCTCAAACAGGCAGAAGAAAAAGGATTGGTTACAAAACAATATGATACGGGACTATTAACAGCGGAAAAGGAAATCGATCTGCTGAAAAAATTGGGGGATTTCCCACAGGTAATAGCCGACGCGGCCATGAAAGAAACGCCGCATAAGGTAACCCAATACATTTTTGAGTTGGCCTCTTTATTGCATAGCTTCTACAATGCTGAAAAAGTACTGGACACCGAAAATCCGGAACGTTCCAAAGCACGCGTTGCTCTTATGCAAGCCGTTCGCATTACTATCGCTAACGGTTTGAACCTAATCGGAGTCACCGCACCGGAAAAAATGTAGAGACAGCGTGGCAGTTAGTTTGGCCAAGGACAGAGGGTTGAATTCCTCTGTCTTATTTTTTGCGGGGAGGAAAAAAGGGGGGGCTAATCGCCGATAAAAGTGCAGAAACCGCTGATAAATCAGAGCAACTGCTACCCAGCCATTGCCAAAACCGCCCAATCTGCTATGAAAAATGATGGGATAGGAGAACCGCCCATTTCCCATCCGTTCATAATTCTCACATAAATTTTAAAAATGTATTGACTGAATGGTCATTCACATTTAAAGTAGGAGTAGAACCTTTTTATTATCTTTTAAATGCAATCGCTGTCATTTTAAAGGATAATTCAGAATAATGTATAGCTGGAGCTGGGGGAATTGTAGCTTACCATGGCTATGCTCTGTGTATTGGTTTTTGGCATCCATTTATTTATATATTTCTTACTACATAAAAAGGGGGAGCTCGGATTATGAACACGCTACTGCTGCTTAATGCGATTCTATTTACAGCCATTGTTATTTACGGTGTGTACTTGTTTGGCAGAGTCGTAGCAACACGGATAGCATATATCAAATTGGGGAAGAAGTCGGAATTTGATGGGGAAATCAAAGAACGGCTGCGAAGAATTGGCAAAATTGTTTTCGGACAATCCAAGCTGCTAAAGGATAAAAAGTCCGGGGTCATGCATGTCATGATGTTTTACGGATTTATCCTGGTTCAATTTGGTGCCATTGATATGTTCGTAAAAGGATTGGCACCTGGTAAACACTTGCCGTTTGGGGTGTTTTATCCCGGATTTACCTTTTTCCAGGAGCTCGTTACGTTAATGATCCTGGTTGCCGTTGCTATTGGTTTTCACCGGCGCTATGTAGAAAAGATTGTCCGATTAAAACGGGGCTTTAAAGCGGGACTTGTGTTGATTTTTATCGGAACATTAATGCTCTCGGTTTTAGTTGGTAATGGAATGGCGCAAATTTGGCATGGAACCGAAGCAACATGGACAGAGCCTGTTGCCAGTTTAATTGGAATGGCCTTTGGCTGGATGTCGCCAACTGCTGCATTAGTTGTATTTTATATCGCCTGGTGGGTGCATGCGATTACAATTTTAACTTTCTTAGTGTATGTACCACAATCGAAGCATGCGCACCTGATTGCCGCACCAATTAATGTATTTTTGAGCAAACGGGTTACAGGGAAGCTAAATAAAATAGATTTTGATCTCGATGAAGATGCTGCCGAAGATGAAGCGGACATTTCCTTTGGTGTTGGTAAAATTGAGGACTTTGAACAATTTCAAATGATTGATTTTTATGCCTGTGTAGAATGCGGACGTTGTACCGATGTTTGCCCGGCATCCGGGACCGGTAAAATGTTGTCACCGATGGATTTGATGATCAAAATGCGTGACCATTTAACAGAAAAAGGGGCGGCGGTGACCGGAAAAACACCATGGGTTCCAGCGTATGCGTTTTCCAATACGAAAGGGAATCAAATCGCTCGCCAGGAAGCGGCAGCAAGTATGGAGGATGTAAACCTGATTGGTGACGTAATTACTCAGGAAGAACTGTTTGCCTGTACAACTTGCCGGAATTGTGAGGATGCTTGTCCGGTGATGAACGAGCATGTCGATAAAATTATTGATCTGCGTCGTTACCTGGTGATGACAGAAGGAAAAATGGATCCGGATGCCCAGCGCGCAGTCATGAATATTGAACGTCAGGGTAACCCATGGGGATTATCGAAAAAAGACCGGATCAAATGGCGGGAACTGGATGAATCCGTTTATATCCCAACCGTTAAGGAATTGAAAAAAGAAGACAAATCATTTGAATATCTTTTCTGGGTAAGCTCGATGGGAGCATATGATAACCGCAGTCAAAAAATTGCGATTGCGTTTGCCAAATTGATGAATCAAGCAGGCATCAGCTTTGCGATTCTAGGGAATAAAGAAGCAAACTCTGGTGACACTGCCCGCCGGATTGGCAACGAATTCTTATTCCAGGAAATTGCCGAAAAAAATATCAAGGAGTTTGAGAAACATGGTGTGACCAAGATTGTGACCACTGATCCTCATGCATACAACATTTTCAAAAATGAATATCCGGACTTTGGTTTTGAAGCGGAGGTTTATCATCATACACAACTGCTGTTTGATTTGGTTATGAGTGGAAAGCTGGAACCAAAAGGGGAAATCAACGAACGGCTCACTTATCATGACTCTTGTTATCTTGGACGTTATAATGGCGTGTATGATCCGCCGAGAGAAATTCTCAAATCGATTCCGGGACTGGAACTGGTAGAAATGAAGCGTAATAGAGAGAACGCAATGTGTTGTGGAGCTGGTGGCGGATTAATGTGGAGTGAGGAAACAACCGGCAACAGAATCAATGTAGCTCGTACAGAACAGGCAATCGCCGTACAGCCAACCATGATATCCAGCGCCTGTCCATATTGCTTAACCATGCTTAGTGATGGTACGAAGGCAAAAGAAGTGGAAGACGATATTGGAACGATGGATGTTGCGGAAATACTGGCAATGTCTGTATTTACTGAGGAATATACGAAAACGGCTTAATGAATAGTTCATAACCATAGACTAACGTGATAAACTAATAGAGGGAGGTTGTTCTCCCTCTATATAGTACCTCTACAGTGAGCGAGCGTTCAATCAATTATAGAAAGCGTTAACAAAACTAGTAAACTTCGATAAACTCCGATAGAAAGGAATGGGTCATAATGAGAAAATCAGTTATTGTATCAGGAGCACGCACCCCCTTTGGTAAGTTTGGCGGCGTATTAACACCGTTTACAGCTGCCCAATTAGGAGGGAAGTCAATCAGTGCTGCATTGGATCGTGCAGGTTTACCGGGAACAGAGATCGATGAAGTGATAATGGGGACAGTGCTACAAGGTGGTCAAGGCCAAATCCCATCACGGCAGGCGGCTCGTGAAGCAGGGGTTCCATGGGATGTCAAAACAGAAACGATTAACAAAGTATGTGCCTCTGGATTGCGCAGTGTAACTCTGGCCGATCAGCTCATTCGCCTCGGTGATGAGGATACGATTGTTGCCGGGGGGATGGAGAGCATGAGCAATGCCCCTTATTATCTGCCTGATGCACGCTGGGGCAATCGGATGGGTGATAAAAAGGTAGTTGATATGATGGTTCATGATGGCCTGACATGTTCCTTTAGAGGCATTCATATGGGGAATTACGGCAATTCGACGGCAGAAAAATTCGGATTATCCAGAGAAGGGCAGGATGAATGGGCACTCCGCAGCCATCAGCGGGCGATTAAAGCAATCGAGGATGGCAAATTTGCTGAAGAAATTGTGCCATTGGAGGTGCCACAACGAAAGGGAGAATCAATTATTGTTGATACCGATGAAGCACCACGAAAGGATACCAGTCTGGATAAACTGGCGGCATTGTCTCCAGCGTTTGACCCGGATGGGACGGTGACAGCGGGGAATGCACCAGGCGTGAATGACGGGGCGTGTGCCTTTGTAGTAATGTCCGATGAAAAGGCAGCAAATTTGGGAAAAACACCAATGGCAACCATTCTTGGTCACGCCGAAGTAGCAGTTGAAGCGGAGAACTTCCCGGAAACTCCGGGACGTGTCATCAATAAATTACTGGAGAAGACGGGCTATTCCAAAGACGATATTGATTTGTACGAGATCAACGAAGCATTCGCTGTTGTTTCGCTGGCAAGTGGAAAAATAGCCGGGATTGACATGGAAAAAGTTAATGTAAATGGCGGGGCAGTTGCACTCGGCCATCCAATTGGTGCCAGCGGAGCCCGGATTATTTTAACCTTGATTCACGAATTGAAACGTCGCGGCGGCGGATTAGGAGTTGCGGCCATTTGCAGTGGCGGCGGGCAAGGCGATGCAATCCTGGTGGAGGTTTAATAGCGAAAAGCCGAAGTTCGACATATTTTCGCCGGAATTCGATACATTTTCGCCGAAGTTTGACAAAAATTCGCCGGAGTTCGGCATACTTTCGCCGCAGTTCACAAATAGGCAGGAATTCTTTCGTAGTAATAAAGAAAGGGGAAAAACGAATGGATATTACAAACGTCATGGTGATCGGGGCTGGGCAAATGGGGGCTGGGATTGCCCAGGTCTGTGCCCAGTCCGGATTTAACGTATATTTACATGATATGAGTGAGCAGGCATTGGATAAAGGATTAAGCACGATTGAAAAACTACTGACCAGGTCTGTCGACAAACAGCGGATCAGTGAAGCGGATAAAACAGAAACATTAAACCGGCTACACAAATCGGCGACACTAACTGATGCTGCTTCATGTGATTTGGTCATTGAAGCAGTTGTAGAAAATATGGATGTCAAAGCAAAAGTGTTTACGGAATTGGATCAAGTGACACCAGCCCACACGATTTTGGCGACGAATACATCATCACTGCCAATTACGGAAATTGCCGCTACAACAAACCGGCCTGACCAGGTGATCGGTATGCATTTTATGAATCCGGTTCCAGTTATGAAACTCGTGGAAATTATTCGTGGCCTGCAAACAAGTGATGCGACATACCGGCAAATTGCCAATATGGCTGAACAACTGGGGAAGACATCGGTGGAAGTAAGTGACCTTCCAGGGTTTGCAGCCAATCGTATTTTAATGCCAATGATAAATGAAGCAGTGTATGCCCTGCATGAAGGGGTAGCGTCTGTTGAAGATATTGATACCGTTATGAAACTTGGTATGAACCATCCGATGGGGCCGTTAACCTTGGCTGACTTTATTGGCCTGGATACTTGTCTATATATCATGGAGGTGCTTCATGAAGGGTTTGGTGATAGCAAATATCGTCCATGTCCATTGCTTCGGAAGTACGTCAATGCGGGCTGGTTAGGCAAAAAATCCGGTCGCGGCTTTTACCAATACAATTAAAACAACATGGCTTTACATACAAGGGGGAGCATGTATGAAAATGCACTTTTCTGAAGAACAGGAAATGATGCGTCAGATGGTTCGCGCCTTCGCACAGAAAGAAGTCGAAAGGGAAGTAGCCCGGATGGAGAAGGAGGACCGCTTTCCAAGAGAATTGGTGAAACGGATGGGAGAGCTTGGCCTGATGGGGATCCCGCTTCCGGAAAAATATGGTGGCAGTGGTATGGATTTTCCCGCTTACATTATCGCGATTCATGAGTTGTCAAAAGTAAGTGCAACACTTGGCGTTATCTTGTCGGTTCATACATCGGTTGGAACCAATCCAATCCGTTATTTTGGTAATGAAATGCAAAAAAACTACTACCTGCCTAAACTTGCAGCAGGTGAATATTTGGGTGCATTTGCTTTGACTGAACCCAGTTCCGGATCTGATGCGGCAAGTCTCAAGACAATGGCAAAAAAGGATGATGACCACTATATTTTAAACGGTTCCAAAATGTTTATTACCAATGGTGGCGAAGCAGATACATATATCACTTTTGCCAGAACAGGTGATGAACAAGGGAAAAAAGGGATTAGTGCATTTATTGTCGAAAAAGGTACACCAGGATTAATGATTGGTAAGCCGGAACGAAAAATGGGGCTGCATGGCTCAAACACGGTGGAGCTAACATTTGATCATTGTGCCGTGCCACAAGAACAATTGCTTGGCAAGGAAGGTGACGGTTTTAATATCGCTATGGCTAACCTGAATGTTGGCAGAATCGGGATTGCCGCACAGGCGTTGGGAATTGCTGATGCGGCACTTGAATTGGCGGTTTCCTATGCCAAAGAACGGGAACAATTTGGCCGCCCGATCGCCAGACAGCAAGGTGTTTCCTTTAAACTTGCCGACATGGCAACACAAGTGGAAGCGGCAAAACTATTAGTCTATCATGCTGCATCATTGGTCGAGCAAGATGTGCCTTGTGCCAAAGAAGTGTCCATGGCAAAAATGTATGCCTCCAAGACAGCCAGAAATACAGCAATTGAAGCGGTGCAGATTTATGGTGGGTACGGCTATACCGAGGATTATCCGGTTGAACGGCTGTTTCGGGATGCAAAAATCACCGAAATCTATGAAGGAACAAACGAAATTCAGCATATGGTCATTGCAAGAGAACTTTTACGCAAATAGCTGTCGAACGTGAAGGCTTACAATATGCAGGAGGGTAGAACGATGAACTTTCAATTAACAGAAGAACAAGAAATGCTCAGGAAAATGGTTCGCGATTTTGCAAAAAAGGACGTAGAACCAACTGCTGCTGAACGTGATGAGGAAGAACGATTTGACCGGGGGATTTTTGACAAGATGGCAGAACTTGGCTTGACCGGGATCCCGTGGCCAGAGGAATATGGCGGGATTGGTGCGGATTTTGTCAGCTATGTCATCGCGGTAGAAGAATTATCGCGAGTTTGTGCCTCTACAGGGGTAACGCTTTCCGCCCATCTATCACTTTGCAGCTGGCCGATTTACAAATATGGTAATGAGAAGCAAAAGCAGACATTTCTAACCCGGCTGGCAACTGGCGAATCGCTGGGCGCTTATGCCTTGTCCGAACCAGGTGCAGGCAGTGATGCGGCCTCGATGAAAACCGTTGCCAAAAGGGACGGAGACGATTATGTGCTAAACGGGAATAAGGTTTGGATTACCAATGGCGGAGTTGCTGATATTTATATCGTCTTTGCCAAAACCAATCCGGATGCCAAGCATAAGGGGGTCAGTGCCTTTATTGTGGAAAAAGGAACACCAGGCTTCACATTTGGCAAAAAGGAAAAGAAATTAGGCATTCGCTCATCGACTACAACGGAACTGATTTTTGAAAACTGCCGCATTCCTAAAGAAAACCTGCTTGGTGCAGAAGGTGAAGGGTTTAAAATTGCCATGTCCACACTTGATGGCGGACGTAATGGTATTGCTGCTCAAGCTGTTGGAATCGCACAAGGCGCACTTGATGCTGCGGTTGGCTATGCGAAGGAACGGGAGCAATTCGGTAAACCAATCGCCCGTAATCAAGGTATCTCATTTAAATTGGCGGATATGGCAACGGAGATAGAAGCCGCCCGTCTGTTAACCTATCAGGCTGCATGGCTGGAATCGCAGGGCCAACCGTATGGAAAAGCATCGGCTATGTCCAAATTGTTTGCCGGTGATACGGCCATGAACGTTACCGTAGAAGCTGTCCAAGTGTTTGGCGGCTATGGCTATACAAAAGATTACCCTGTTGAGCGATTTATGCGCGATGCAAAAATAACCCAAATCTATGAAGGAACCAACGAAGTACAACGCCTGGTCATTGGCAGAATGCTGACGAAATAACGGATTTCTTTGAATAGAGAAAAGGTTTTTAGAACACTGAGCGGCCCGAATACACGTAGACTCCTGTGGGAACAGTGGCCAGAGTGAGACCCCACAGCGAGGTACTTAAGGAAGGCCGACTAAAAACGGCCTTTGCGGCCAACGTCGGCATACCCCTTGCCGGGGCAAGGAGCACCCACGGAAAGCGAAGTGTATTTGGGCCGCGGGCAAGGGAGCCATCCAACGAAGGGAGGAGTTTTATGACCGATAAGCAAATTCTTTCCTCTGTAAAAGACCATGAATTGATCGAAAAACGGCGTAAGCAAATGATTCAAGGTGCAATTACACTGTTTAAAGAGAAAGGCTTTCACCGGACAACTACGAAGGAAATCGCCAAGGCATCCGGCTTTAGCATTGGGACGTTGTATGAATATATCCGGACAAAAGAAGATATTTTATTCCTTGTCGTCGATTCGATTCACCATCAGGTACGTCATCAGCTGGAGGCGATTATCGATTTGGCTTCCCCGTCAATAGAAAACTTTATTTCAATGATGCGTTCCTATTTTCGTTTGATGGATGATTTGCAGGAAGAGGTACTGATCCTGTATCAGGAGGTCAAATCGCTGAAAAAAGATTCCCGGGACTATGTTATTAAGAAGGAACGGGATATGGTAACTATTCTTGAACGTGCACTAACTGCATGTTTGCCCCAGGCTATATCTAAACAGGATGCCGAACTGCTGGCAAACAATATTTTTGTGCAGGGACAGATGTGGGGATTTAGACGATGGATCCTGCAAAAGCAATTTACCCTTGAGGAATATACGAACGGTCAAATTGAATATTTGTTAAGGAGCCTGCGTGTGGAAAACGAAACAAAACAATTAACAGGAGGCGCATAACCATGGAAAGTCCAGACGTGTATTATCCGAAAAATCCTGTCCGTATTGTATCTGCTTCCAGTCTGTTTGACGGTCATGATGCATCGATTAACATTATGCGGCGAATAATGCAATCCAGTGGTGCAGAAGTGATTCATTTGGGACATAACCGATCGGTGGAAGATGTGGTGCATGCGGCCATTCAGGAGGATGTTCAGGGAATTGCCATCTCCTCATACCAAGGCGGACATGTGGAATATTTCAAATACATGGTTGATTTATTGAAAGAGCTTGGTGCCGGACACATTAAAGTTGTCGGCGGCGGCGGTGGAACCATTCTGCCACGGGAAATCAAGGAGTTACACGAATATGGTGTCACCTGGATATTTTCCCCGGAGGACGGAAGAAAGTATGGACTGCAAGGCATGATTAACCGGATTTTGGAAAAGTGCGATTTTGTGCCGCCAATTCATGTGAAGAAAGATCAGGAGAAGCTGTTGCATGGAGACCGTGGAGCAATCGCGAAGTTTATTTCTTATGTGGAGAGCAAGGAAGTAGATGATCAGGAGAAACAGGCGGTGCTGAAGGAAATCAGAAAAAAAGCATCAGAATATGATACGCCAGTGCTTGGAATCACCGGTACAGGCGGGGCTGGTAAAAGTTCATTGACCGATGAATTAATTCGGCGTTTTATTCATGGCGTACCAGCTAAAAAAATGGCGATCATTTCGATTGATCCAACCAAGCGAAAAACCGGTGGAGCGTTGCTTGGGGACCGGATTCGTATGAATGCCATTTTTAACGAACGTGTTTACATGCGATCACTGGCGACAAGGGACTCCGGTACGGAATTATCAAAAGCGATTCAGGATGCGATTGATGTTGTCAAAGCGGCAGGCTATGATTTTATCATTGTCGAAACCAGTGGGATTGGGCAAGGTAATGCGGCCGTTACCGATGTGACGAACCTGTCGATGTATGTGATGACGGCCGAATTTGGCGCACCATCGCAATTGGAAAAGATTGATATGATTGATTACGCTGATTTCATTGTCATTAATAAATTTGAACAAAAAGGGTCAGAAGATGCACTGAATCAAGTCCGCAAACAGTATGAACGCAGCCATATGCTGTTTCATCAAGACCCAACCAAGTATCCAGTGTTCGGCACGATTGCCAGTCAATTCAATGACCAGGGTACCAATGCCCTATTTGCCTCGATCATCGATACATTAAATGAGAAGTATGATTGGAATGTTGAGGTTGATTTCGATCGGCATACGATTGCAGAAAAACAAAACATGATTATTACCAATGAACGACGCCATTATTTGCGGGAAATTGCCACACATGTACGGAATTATCATGCCAATGTCAAACGGCAAAGTGATGTTGCCCGCAAACTTTATCAACTTCACGGGGCCAAAGATATTCTTGACGAGAACGCAGACGTTTCCAAGATTGAGGAAAAAATTGGTTCCCTGGAAGAAGCACTTGATGCGAAGTCGAAAAAGCTGCTCGATAGTTGGGACGAAACGAAAGCAAGTTACAGTCAGGATAAAATGACATTTGCGGTTCGAGATAAAGAGATTGAAATGGATATTGTAACGGAATCACTATCGGGGTTAAAGATCCCCAAAATCGCTTTTCCCAAATATACCGATTGGGGTGAGCGGCTAACCTGGTTATTAAAAGAAAATGTTCCTGGTGCGTTTCCATTCACGGCGGGTGTTTTTCCATTCAAACGAAAAGGGGAAGATCCAACCCGACAGTTTGCCGGAGAAGGAACGCCGGAACGTACCAATCGTCGCTTTCATTACCTGTCCAAGAATTCGGAGGCAAAACGGTTATCGACCGCATTTGATTCTGTAACACTTTATGGAGAAGATCCTGCTTACCGGCCGGATATTTACGGAAAGGTTGGCGAAAGCGGGGTTAATATTTGTACATTGGAAGATATGAAGAAGCTGTATGCCGGATTTGATTTAACCGATCCATTAACATCAGTTTCGATGACCATTAACGGACCGGCACCGATTATTTTAGCTATGTATTTTAACACTGCGATTGACCAGCAGCTGGAAAAATTCAAAGAAGAAAATGGCCGGGAACCAAACAGGCAGGAATATGAACAATTGCGAGATGATACTTTGGCAGTTGTCCGCGGAACAGTTCAGGCGGATATTTTAAAAGAAGATCAGGGGCAAAACACGTGTATCTTTTCCACGGAATTTGCTTTACGAATGATGGGGGATATTCAGCAGTACTTCATTGATAAAAAAGTCCGGAATTATTACTCGGTGTCGATTTCCGGATATCATATTGCCGAAGCTGGAGCTAATCCAATCACCCAGCTGGCTTTTACACTGGCTAATGGGTTTACTTATGTGGAATATTATTTGAGCCGGGGAATGGATGTCAATAAGTTTGCCAAAAATCTGTCCTTCTTTTTCTCAAATGGACTGGATCCGGAATATACCGTCATTGGCCGGGTGGCGCGAAGGATTTGGGCAATCGCCATGCGGGAGAAGTACGGTGCCAACGAACGGAGTCAAAAATTGAAATACCATGTGCAAACATCCGGACGATCGCTGCATGCGCAGGAGATTCAGTTTAATGATATCCGCACCACATTGCAAGCGTTATTGGCGATTCAGGATAACTGTAATTCCTTGCACACGAATTCCTATGACGAAGCAATTACCACACCAACAGAAGAATCCGTACGACGGGCGATGGCGATTCAAATGATTATCAACAAGGAGTTCGGTCTGACAAAAAATGAAAATCCAATCCAGGGCTCTTTTATAGTCGAGGAATTAACCGATCTTGTGGAGGAAGCAGTGTTACAGGAATTTGAAAACATGAATGATCGCGGCGGTGTGCTTGGTGCAATGGAACGGCAATATCAGCGTGGTAAAATTCAATCGGAATCTCTTTACTATGAAGGCAAAAAACATTCTGGGGAATTACCGATCATCGGGGTCAATACGTATCTTAGTCCAAACCCGCCATCTGAGGAAGAAATCGATTCAATGGAACTTGCCCGTTCGTCAACGGAAGAAAAAGAGCATCAAATCAATGAGTTACAGCAGTTTCAGCAGGCACATCAAAATGAAGTAGATGCAGCTTTGAAACGGTTGAAACATGTTGCTTCATCCAATGGGAACATTTTTGCCGAGTTGATGGAAACAGTCAAAGTTGCCAGCCTTGGTCAAATTACTAATGCATTGTATGAAGTTGGCGGACAGTATCGGAGAAATATGTAAGGGCGGAGATGAGATGCCAGAGGTCGGAAACCGGATGACGTAGGGTCAAATAGGAAAAGTATGTTACACGCCAAATGGATTGTCGTTTGGCGTGTGTTTTTTGCGGGAAGTGGTTGTCGATGCTGGCGGTCGATATTCGTGCTCCCGCGGTTGATATCCAAGCAAACCTGGTCGATAATCGCATTTCGGGGTTGATACCCGGCAAAGCAGGCTGATACTTACTCGAATGAGGTTGATAGCTGCACTACTACAGTTGATATGAATGCATCATTGGTTGATAGACCTTTATTATAGCTGGATTTTCATTTTTTCCTAGCATATTCAGGCTCGATGTGTTTTAATAAAAGGTATGGTTTATATGTAAAGAGGTTAAAATGGAAGATTATGATTATAAATAATTGAATTGATTATAAATAGGATGCTTCGCTGGCTGAAGCCGTAAAATACTAGGAAAAAGGAAGTGCGTAACCGTGAGCTTGAACAGTTATAGCCGCGAACAATTAGCAGGTATGTCGATGATTGAGTTGGCAAATTTGATTTTGCTGGATGAAAAAAAAGCAACCAATTTTCGGGATGTTTTTGCAAAAATTGCGGAGATCAAAGGGTATACCGATGAACAAAAGAAACAATTTATTGCGCAGTTCTATACTGATTTAAATATTGATGGCCGGTTCATGACCCTTGGTTCCAACATGTGGGGGTTAAAACGCTGGTATCCGGTGGAACAAATTGATGAAGAAATCCCAACCGAGCCAAAGAAAAAGAAGAAGTCCAAGAAAAAGAAGAAAGTGGAACAAGAGCCATACGAATCAGAAGAGTTGGACGTTGTTGATGAAGATCTTGATGAAGTGATCGGTGATTTTGAATTGGATGAATCAGAAGAGGACTACGATGATTTTGATGATGAGTCTTTCGATGTTGAAGAAGAAGACGAAGAAGAGGAAGATACGGAAAAAGAAACGAAATAAGGTGCTACTTTAACGGCCAAAACCTTTTGCGAATGATGTCAGGTTCATGTTTCATATATTCGCAAACCCTGAAATGACAGCTTGACTTTTTCATGCGACATGAGTACAATGCTTATTGGGCTCTTTAATTTAATTTATAAAGCGTTCCTCCAACATGGGGGAGCGCTTTTCGTTTTTACTTAACCTTTTTACGCCCGGCGCCTCGCTTTTTTTGTTTTAAATGGCGCGGGTTTACGCACATTAATGAGTGGTAAGCAGCTTTCCAACAACCAAGCAATACGCTATACAGTATAGAAGAAAGAGGGATTGCAGTGACAAAGTACATTTTCGTAACGGGCGGTGTTGTATCATCGCTTGGTAAAGGAATTACAGCGGCATCATTAGGAAGGTTATTGAAAAATAGGGGACTTAAAGTAACAATCCAAAAGTTTGACCCATATATCAATGTTGATCCTGGCACGATGAGTCCTTATCAGCATGGAGAAGTGTTTGTTACTGAAGATGGTGCCGAGACCGATTTGGATTTGGGACATTATGAACGGTTTACCGACATTAATTTGAATAAATATAGCAATATTACAACAGGAAAGGTTTATTCCAGTGTAATCAGGAAAGAACGCCGAGGAGATTATTTGGGTGGCACCGTCCAGGTTATTCCACATATCACCGATGAAATCAAGGAACAGGTATTTCGTGCCGGACAAGCAACGAAGGCCGATGTTGTGATTACCGAAATTGGCGGGACAGTGGGAGACATTGAATCATTGCCATTCCTTGAGGCAATCCGCCAGATTAAAAGTGATATTGGTCGCGATCATGTCATGTATTTGCACTGTACCCTTGTTCCATACATCAAGGCTGCCGGAGAAATGAAGACCAAACCAACGCAGCATAGTGTGAAAGAATTGCGTTCATTAGGTATTCAGCCTGATGTGATTATTTTACGGACAGAATTTGCGATTAGTCAGGAAATGAAAGATAAGATTGCCTTGTTCTGCGATATTAAAAAAGAATCGGTTATTGAGATGCGTGACGCGGATACCCTTTACCAGGTGCCAATTGCCCTTCAAGAGCAGCATTTGGATCAAATAACCTGTGATCACTTCGGGTTGGATTGCCATCCGGCCGATATGCAAGAATGGAATCAATTGGTGGATAAGGTCCGTCATTTACAGAGGACAGTAACCATTGGTCTTGTCGGAAAATATGTTGAGCTGCCGGATGCATATATCTCGGTGGTAGAATCATTGAAGCATGCCGGATTCCTGTATGACACAGATATCGACATTCAATGGATCAACGCGGAGAAACTTGACCAGGAATCCATGCATCAAGAGCTTAATCAAGTAGATGGAATTTTAGTTCCCGGCGGTTTTGGCGATCGGGGAATTGATGGAAAGATGGAAGCCATTCGCTATGCCAGGGAAAATAACATTCCGTTTTTCGGTATTTGCTTAGGTATGCAGCTAGCTACGGTTGAATTTGCGCGACATGTTGCAGGGCTTCATGGGGCGCATTCTGCTGAAATTGACCCGGATACACCACACCCGATTATTGATTTACTGCCAGAGCAGAAGAATATTTCCGAGTTGGGTGGGACATTACGCTTGGGGAGCTATCCGTGCAAATTGCAGGACGGAACGCAAACAAAGGCCGACTATAACGGGGAAGATCTGGTCTATGAGCGACATCGTCACCGGTATGAATTTAACAATGAATATCGTAAAGTTATGGAAGAGAACGGCTTTGTCTTTTCCGGTACAAGCCCGGATGGTCGATTGGTCGAAACAATTGAGTTAAGCGATCACCCATGGTTTATTGCTTGTCAATTCCATCCGGAGTTTAAATCGCGTCCAACCAGACCACAGCCATTGTTTGCCGGATTTGTCGAGGCAGCAATTAAACAGCAATCAAAATAATTATATCTGGTGGGCTAGGATTGGTAAAAATTCGACTCAGGTTCCTGGATAATCGAGCGTGTTGAAACCTGAGATCTTTTACCGGCTCACCAGTTTTTTGTCTGTAAAAAGAGGATTCTCAAGCGTTTATAGCGAAATAACATAGTGAGAGATATAGAATTGTGCATATAAGGATGGTTGGAGTCTATGCAGAAGTCGATATTAGTTGTTGATGATCAACCTGGTATACGATTATTATTAGTGGAAGTTTTAAAAAATGAGGGTTATCGTGTTGCGACGGCAGAAACAGGGAAGGAAGCACTGGATCAATTATTTCAAAAAACATTTGATTTGCTTATGCTTGATTACAAATTGCCTGTGATCGATGGTTCGGAAGTGATTAGACGTCTCAAACAGGAAAACATAAGCGTTCCAGCAATTATTATGAGCGGTCTTGCAGAAGAGGTAACCAAAAAGTTTGCGGATTATCCGAATGTTAAAGAAGTTATTTCCAAGCCATTTAACATCACTGATATTTGTTCTATCACCAATGGTATTATTGGGCAAGGGAAATAAAAAAAACGATTGTTCCTGTCAAAAACCCTGTTTAACAGGCAATGGCTCCTGCTAAAATCATGTTTCATCTAATTTAATTTGTTGCCACGGAGGTCGTGAGTTGGTATTCTAATAGTATAGTTGAATCGGTACAGAAAGTTTTAATAAGTGAATACGGGAGGATGATTCTGGTGAAATTTTTTGTTGATACAGCCAACATTGAAGAAATTCGTGAGGCAAATGCGCTCGGCATCCTGGCAGGTGTTACAACAAACCCAAGTCTGGTTGCGAAAGAAGGTGTTTCGTTCCATGACCGTCTCAGGGAAATTACTGCAGAGGTTTCCGGTTCGGTAAGTGCTGAAGTTATTTCTGAGGATGCAGAAGGTATGATTAAAGAAGGGAAAGAACTGGCTGCGATCGCTCCAAATATTACGGTTAAGGTACCAATGACTTTGGAAGGTTTAAAAGCGGTCAAAGCATTTAGCGACTTGAATATTAAAACGAATGTAACCTTGATTTTTAATGCTAATCAGGCTTTGCTGGCGGCACGTGCCGGGGCTAGCTATGTTTCACCTTTCCTTGGCCGTTTGGATGATATTGGCCAGCAAGGGATGGATTTAGTGGCCACAATCGCGGAAATTTTCGATCGCCATGGCATTGCAACCGAAATTATTGCTGCATCAATCAGACACCCCATGCATGTGACAGACGCAGCGCTAAACGGTGCACATATCGCCACCATTCCATTCAAAGTATTATCACAGTTAGTTAAACATCCATTAACCGATCAAGGTATCCAAAAATTCCTTGATGACTGGAAAAATGCAAAATAACTGCATGAAACTGGAAAAACTGAGCAAGCTAAATACAAAGGCGGAAGCTGCTACTAATATGGTAGCTGCTTATCGCTTTCTTGTTTGACGATAATCAACAACATATGTGTGTTCAAAAGTGATTTTTGAACGACTCAAAAGGCGGGTTTTCCAATTGCAAAAAATGTTAGTCGAGGGCGGTCATCGGTTAAATGGCAAGGTGCGGATAAGCGGTGCAAAAAATAGCGCTGTAGCACTGTTGCCGGCCGCAATATTAGCTGATTCCGAAGTAACAATTGAAGGACTACCGAAGATTTCTGATGTTTACAATCTTGGTGAACTGCTCAAAGAAATTGGCGGTGAGGTATCATGGGATAACCAAACGATACATATTAAGCCTGAACATATGATATCCATGCCATTGCCCAATGGAAAAGTGAAGAAACTCAGGGCATCTTACTATTTTATGGGAGCCATGCTGGGTAAATTTAAACAGGCTGTAATCGGTCTTCCGGGTGGCTGCCATTTAGGTCCAAGACCAATTGATCAACATATTAAGGGGTTTGAGGCATTAGGTGCCAAAGTAACGAATGAACAGGGTGCCATCTATTTACGTGCAGAGGAATTAAGAGGGGCAAGAATTTATTTGGATGTTGTCAGTGTTGGGGCAACGATTAATATTATGCTTGCCGCAGTGAAGGCTAAAGGAAAAACGGTGATTGAAAATGCTGCAAAGGAACCGGAGATTATTGATGTAGCAACACTGTTGACGAACATGGGAGCCAAAATCAAAGGGGTAGGTACCGATGTCATCCGGATTGAAGGTGTTCCATCATTGCATGGCTGCCGGCATACGATTATCCCTGACCGTATTGAGGCAGGCACATATGCGATAGCTGCCGCGGCAGTTGGTGATGAGGTTATTATTGACAATGTCATTTCCCAACACTTGGAATCCTTACTTGCCAAATTGCGGGAAATGGGTGTGACTGTAGAAGAAGGGGAAGAACAGTTGCTGATAGCGTCCAAGCAGCCGTTGAAAAGTGTGGACATCAAAACGCTTGTATACCCTGGTTTTCCAACCGATCTGCAACAGCCGATTACCACATTATTGACAAAGGCCGTCAATACAGGGGTTGTAACTGATACAATTTATTCAGCCAGGCTAAAACATATAGATGAACTAAGGCGGATGAATGCGGTAATAAAAGTAGAAGGTGGATCGGCTATTGTTTCCGGTCCGGTACAATTGGAAAGTGCACGGGTAAAGGCAACTGATTTACGTGCTGGTGCCGCGCTGATTATAGCTGGTTTAATGGCCGAGGGAATTACCGAAATAACGGGTCTGGAGCACATTGACCGGGGATACCAGAGAATAACAGAAAAACTAACTAACCTAGGGGCAAATGTTTGGCGCGAAGAAATGAGCGCCCAGGAAATAGAACAGTTTCAGAATTCGTAACAACAAAGGCGCCGGAGCCGGACACAGGGCTATAGGTCGTAGGTCAGTTCGGCGTTGTGACAGGCCGTTTATCCCCCGCTTCAGAGTTTGTTGGTTTGATAACGCTTAGAAGTGGGGGATGATTCAGCCGGTCGCACATCCATTCTCTATAGTTTTCCAATCCATTTTTATCATGTGGCCGATCCCAAACAACGGCCAATATCTTAATGCGTGCTAAGTAAAGCGAGGCTGCAAGTACTTGCCATGTTAGCGGGTATGAATCTTGCGGGCTCCATCGATGCAATGATTTATTCCTGCCAGGTACTGCCTCTTGATGCCACTCTTTTTCTACCAGTTCCGTTGTTTTTTTAAAATAGAGTTGAATAATTCCGCTGAAAAAGGTAATATAGTAGATGTTTAATAAGGGTTCATATTGGTTAATATAATTTATAAAACTTCTATTAAGGCTGTTCAAATAAGGCTGTCCAAAGGCAAGGTTCATATCTTGGTGATTCATTAATTGGGCTTGTCTTGCCAGTGTTGAACATCCTCTATCATAGCTTCCGACAAATCTTCATTTCTTCAAAAGTATATACCTTCAAGTTAAGAAGTGGAAATCTCAAGTCATATGATCAGGTAAGCAGTTTCTTGGTGTCTGAACATAGTTGTTTTAATTGAAGAAATTTTATATAGATTGGGAATTTATTCAGATTTATTTTTAATAGCTAGACGACAAATAAATAGGCGTGGTGAAATAAAAGAATGGACACATTAACAATATCGCATTTAGAAACCCTTACACTGAAGGATATTTATGCTTTAGCAAAGGAGTATAAGGTTTCTTATTATGCGAAACTAACGAAAAAAGAATTGATTTTTGCGATTTTAAAAGCGCAGGCGGAAAAAGACGGATATTTATTTATGGACGGTATTTTAGAAATTATCCCATCAGAAGGGTTTGGCTTCCTGCGTCCGATCAATTATTCTCCTAGTGCCGAGGATATTTATATTTCCGCGTCACAGATAAGAAGGTTTGATCTTCGCAATGGGGACAAGGTTTCCGGAAAGGTTCGACCACCAAAGGAAAATGAACGATATTACGGATTATTGCATGTCGATGCCGTAAATGATGAAAATCCTGATTCAGCAAAAGAACGTGTGCACTTTCCGGCGTTAACTGCATTGTATCCGGATCGGTTAATGAATTTGGAAACAGATACGCGAAAAATCTCCACCCGGATTATTGATTTGATGACACCAGTTGGATTTGGACAACGCGGACTAATTGTTGCACCGCCAAAAGCGGGGAAAACGATGTTGTTGAAGGAAATTGCCAATAGCATTTCGAAAAATCACCCACATGCTAAACTGATTATTTTACTAGTGGACGAGCGTCCTGAGGAAGTTACCGATATTGAACGTTCCGTATATCCTGATGTTGACGTGGTCAGCTCTACATTTGATGAAGTACCAGAGAGTCATATCAAAGTATCTGAACTTGTTCTGGAACGTGCGATGCGACTGGTCGAGCATAAACGGGATGTCATCGTGTTAATGGACAGTATTACCAGATTGGCAAGAGCATATAATTTGGTGATTCCCCCAAGTGGCCGGACCCTTTCCGGTGGTATTGACCCGGCAGCATTTCACCGTCCAAAGCGTTTCTTTGGAGCAGCAAGAAATATTGAAGAGGGTGGCAGTTTTACTATATTGGCCACGGCACTGGTAGATACCGGCTCCAGGATGGACGATGTGATTTATGAGGAATTTAAAGGAACAGGAAATATGGAACTGCATTTGGATCGCAACCTGGCAGAACGGCGTATTTTCCCGGCAATTGATATTTTACGTTCTGGAACCCGAAAAGAAGAACTGCTGGTTGACAAAGGCCATTTGGACAAAATCTGGGCTATTCGCAAAACAATGCAGGATTCCAATGACTTCCTTGACCGTTTCATGAAACGATTACGTGCATCAAAAAGCAATGAAGAATTTCTTCAGCAGCTTGATGAGGATATGAAACGCCGTGGAACAAAACGTTAAAATGGTAGAGGTAGAGTCACATAAATAATCGACCGGTTTTCCTTTTTTTGCGATAATAACCACTGATGTATGCTTGCAATCAATGACGCACACTGGTATAATCTCTTTATGTGAGTTTAGATAAGGTATAAAAAGACCTATGACGGCTCTTGCAATAACTCTGTTTCTTCGGGATTCAGGGCAAAAAGGAGTGGAAGAACATGAAAAAAGACATTCATCCAGAGTACCGTAAAGTTGTATTTCTTGATACAAGCTCGGATTTTAAATTCTTGAGTGGTTCTACTCAAAACTCTGACGAAACAATCGAATGGGAAGATGGCAACACATATCCATTAATCCGTGTTGAAATCTCATCTGCTTCACACCCATTCTACACGGGCAAACAAAAAGCAGATAAAGTCGGCGGCCGTGTAGACCGATTTAAGAAAAAATATAATATGAAATAAAAAGTGGAGCCGACCGTTTCAGGCAACACATGATAGGGAATTACAATTGTTCCTTACATCCTAAAACAGGCAAAATGTATAAACGTTGCCTGTTTTTTTACTTTAAAATGCAAACAATAATTAATGAATGTTATGATATACATGGTACATTTACTACATACTTGAAACTGAGAAGGGAGTCCCACCGATGTATGTAATGAACCAAACTGGCTGGGTGGAGGTTATTTGCGGCAGCATGTTTTCCGGTAAATCAGAAGAACTGATTCGTCGAGTTCGTCGGGCAACATATGGCAATTTATCCGTCCGGGTATTTAAACCGGCTATCGATGACCGCTATGCTGGAGACGCGATCGTGTCACACAATGGTACTTCAACCATTGCCCGTCCAATTAATCACTCCAAGGAAATCATGGAAAACATCGATAAACACACCGATGTTGTCGGGATTGATGAAGCACAGTTTTTTGATGATAATATTGTTGCTGTTGTTGATGAACTTGCCAATAAAGGAATCTGGGTGATCGTAGCCGGCTTGGATACTGATTTTCGTGGGGAACCATTTGAGCCGATGCCAAAATTAATGGCCCTAAGTGAAACAGTCACCAAGCTGAACGCCATTTGTCCCATTTGTGGCTCGCCAGCAAGCAGAACCCAGCGACTGATTGATGGAAAGCCAGCCTCCTATGATGATCCGGTCATCTTGGTTGGCGCTTCGGAAACGTACGAGCCACGCTGCCGGCACCATCATGAGGTTCCCAATAAACCCGGCAATCAAATAGAGAATAGCTTTACCAAGATTGTAAAATGAAAAAGAGCGTGCGTATACGCTCTTTTTTTAATGGAAAAGGAAGTATTTTTATTTGCTGAAGTGAATGTCACTCATTTATGGCTTTTTTATCTAACCAATAGCGAATCTCACGGCCGATTCCATCCTCAATTGTTCCATATCTGCCAAGAAAACAAATCTCGCGCCAGATTGCAACACACAAGTGCTCCACTAGCTTTACTAATTAAAATGACCCGAAAATTGCAAGAGAGTAATCTGGGTATTTTTAATCATATTTATTAGAAAAGACCTGATTCACTACATATTCTGGGTATTTACTACTAATCTTCGTAAAAGTTATGAAAAACACAGTTGACAGCGGAAAATCCTATCATTAGGATTAAATTATGGAAAGGGCTTAGATTCTATTTAAGCTTAAGAGTTTTTATTATTTTTTGAGGGAGATGAAGAGATGGCAGGACAAATTCGTATGACACCAGATGAACTGCAGGCGAAGGCACAACGCTATGGCCAAGGTTCAGACAAAATTGATGAAGTCTTGAATGATCTGTCTAATTTACAAGAAGAATTAAGAGGCGAGTGGGAAGGACGTGCCTTTGAACGTTTCGATGATCAATTCAATGAATTGCGTCCAAAAGTAAAAGATTTCGCACAGCTAATGCAGGAAATTCAAGTTCAATTACAAAAAACTGCTGAAGCGGTTGCTGAACAAGACGAAGCATTATCACAAAACTTTGGCCTTCGCTAAGAACTTGGTGACAAGCTGAGTTTTTTTAAGAGTGGAAAAATGAATTCTGTCCATTCTTCACTATTTATGAGCTACACGACGACCATTGTTGTGTAGCTCATGTTCATTACAAATATGTTTTAGAACTCTCCCACTGAATGAATGTTTACTTTATTATCATATGGAACGAGCAGGAGATGTTGATCAATGAAAAAGGGATACAAACAGTTGGCATTGTTCCTGGTTTTAATGCTTGTCCTTGCTTCCGGATTGTCTTATTTATCGTTGCATCATGTGACGAAAAAGCAGGATCCGCAAGATGTACAGACCATGTCCATTGCTTTGGTAAATGAAGATCAAGGTACGATGTTTAATAACTACGAACTGAATTTTGGGGACGCGTTTGTTAAAGGTATGGACAAAAACAATGACCAGGATTGGTACGTTGTTAGCCGTGGTGTTGCGGAAAACGGGCTGGAAGAGAATACATACGATATGATGATTGTCATACCAAACGACTTTTCAAAAAAGGCATTATCGATCGATTCCGATTCACCTGAACAAGTCGAATTAAATTATAAGATTAATGCCTCCAAGAATGAGGATGTAAAAGCGCGGGCAGAAAAGACGGCCAGTTCTGTATTAAATGATTTTAACCGTCGCATTATTGATGTATATTTTGCCAGTGTGATTGGGCATCTGCAAAATGCGCAGGATAACATTGGCGGGATCATAGATAAGGAAGCGGAATATACATACACATACAACAATGACATCCATGATCCGCTCGCCAATTATACGAATCAGTTTCAAACAGTAAAAAACAGTACAAAAATCTCCAAAGATAGTTTCAGCGGATTTGAAAATACACTGGACTCCTTTAATAATAGTTTGTCAGACCGGGTAGATTCTGCTCAAGACTATTTATCTAGTATTAACGATACAGCACAATTACATCAGGCGAATAGTGCTCTATCGATGAATTTCCTTGATCAGTTAAATCAGTATCAAGGTCAGGTCAACAGTGCAGATATAGAAGAGCAGCTAAATCAATTGCAAGCTGCCAACCAAATGATTAGCCAGCAGTTTCAAAAACGACAAGATGATTCAAAACGTGATATGAGAAGTATTGTGACCGATACAAGGATGTTGCGGGCGCGTCTTCAGGATGCACTGGACACGGTCAATCAAGCACAGAAAAATGTCGATCAGATGCTGGAAACCGATATTCTTGATGATAAAGTGGGAAAAAAACTGTCGAAAATTATCGGGGACGCATTTAACAGTGAAAATGGCGATATGAGTGCCAATAAGTTTTTTGATTACGCGGATAACAACACTCGGGAATATATTGAAACACAAATTTCCAAGCTGCCTACCCTGGATGAAAATGTGATTGAGGGGTCGGGTCTTTCCCAAGGTACAGTTACCGAAATTAAAAACGTTTTGGCGATAACGAAGAAATATAAGGATGAGTTCGGCTCGGTAGAATCAGATACCGATGAAGACAAGATTTTAAATGTACAGGCATTGAAAGATTACTTGCACAAGACTGGGGTAACCATGACAGATTCCGTCATTCTTCCCGAGAACAAAAAGTCTGAGTCTGGGCAAATATTTGAGTTGCATGATATCCCTGATGAATTTACGGTCGAACGGTTAGCTTTACAGCTGCCAAATCAGCAAGAGGCCAACTATACCGATGCCTATTATCAAAATCATCAGATCAAATTGCCTGCAAATGTTAAAGGCAAGTTCAACGTTAAATTAACACTGCGGCTGAAGGATCCTGCCAGTGATATTGATGTCTACCAGCTGGCAAAATGGAGCTGGAGTCTGCATCAAAAGGACATTACCGATGCTGATGAGCCGGATGAATATACTTTAACAACTATGCCCAATACCCCGCTGGTTGCCAGTATGACGGAAGAAAAGGGCAACGACAACAAGGGAGAAGACAACAGTACCCAGCAACCAGATGCATCTGATAATAAAACGGATGAGGAACAACCAGATGACAAGGATACGGACGAAAAAAACGATGACACTGATCAACCAGCTGACAAGGATAATCAAGATAAAGACAAGGATAATCAAGATAAAGCAGACACAGATGATAATGAGGATAACCAGCCGGATGACAACGAAAAGGAATCTGAACAGCCGGGAAATCCTAAAGACGACAATGATACGGATGCCTATAAAGACAAAAATGAAGATCAAGACGAGAATAAGGAAGCGAACAAGGGAGATGAAGGTGATAAAGATGACGATGAGATTGAAAAAGTGGAAGTCATCAACAACACTATCCACCATGAAGTCGCATCACCTGTCATTGATGAAGCAACAAAGGATTTGATTCATGCAGTAACCAATACAATCGGTCCATACCAAAAATTGCTCGCTTCCTATGAGACCTATTTCGGGATTGATTTAACTTGTGACAACGCTGGTGGTCCTGGCGCGTGTTCTACGGTGGGGAATAATGGCAAAAGGTTGGAGGATATTGCTTCCAAGTCATCACTCTACTATCTGTTTAATAAAAAGGACACGGACGCAGTATTAGCTGATTATGTAATTGGTCGAATCAAAGCAGGTGTTACCGAGGAAGTTCGACAGCCACTGGAAAATTTACGGAATCGAATAACCGCGTATCAGGCATTTGTCGAAAAAACCGATGAAAATGCCGAACAGCTGGCCCAAAAAGTTTCCGATACAACGGATGCCGCCGCTTTGATGAATGAAAGCCTTGGAAAAACACTGGAGAGCATTACCAATTGGCGCGAACAAAGTATGGATCTGGTAGAAAATCATGCAGAAATTCAGCAAAACAATGATCAGGAACAAACTGCAGTGATGTCACTGGGCCAACAGTTTCAGCCATTATTAATGCAAAGTCAGGCCCTTGCCGATCAAGCGAGCGGGAATCTGCAATCGGCTTCCCGTGTGTATCAGACTTTTGATACGATCGATGACCAGGCAAGCGCCATTCAGGATAGCGGCGTTGCATTGGTGAATAAAGCGAAAGATCTTTCGACAAATATGACCAACAAAGTTTTGGATGACCAGGAATTTGCGGACAATTTTACGGGTGTGCTTGCCAACAGTCGAATTGGTGACCGGCAAAATGAGGATCTGTATGATTTCCTTTCCAACCCGGTAGAAACAAAAAATCAAGGAATTATTCTTGCCGGTGATACATTCACGCCATATTTCCTTGTGTTGATTTGTTTTATTGTCGCATTGTTTACAGCATATGTAATTTCCCTGAACAACCAGCGACGAACGGCAGGAGATCAGTTCGAACACGAGCAATCATTAATGGGCAAAAATGCGTTGATAACCGGAATCACCGCCAGTATTGGTATCGCCGAGGGATTAGTCATTGGACTCGTTTCCGGATACTTCCTGGGAATCAATAACGGGCAATTGATGATGTGGACCGGGTTAATAATCCTAATCATGCTCGCCATGCTGCTAGTGTCATCATACTTGCTGCGACAAATAAAAATGATTGGAATGTTTATCCTGCTTGCGATGTTAAGTGTCTATTTACTCTTAACCAAAGCATTGGGATCCGGACTCGGTGGTGTCGATACATTGCGAATGTATTCTCCTTTACAATATGTTGAAACCTTAATGACCAAGGTGACACAGGGGGACGATGGTTATTTCATGATAATGATGGTCATGATTGGGGTCATCCTGGTCGGTGCACTGGCTAATTTACTTGTCATACATCGCTCTGATAAAAGTAAATCGAAGGATGATGAACATGTTGCTGAGGCGAACTAAGCTCCTTTTTCTGTGTATATGTTGTTTTCTGCTGATGTTGCCTGTTACCGCATCAGCAGAAGACGATTCAAAAAACAAGGGTCAAATACAATGGAAGATTGATCGGATTATTCAAGGAGACAACGAGGGGCTCGAACGGAATACCGAAACAGAACAGGAAAAAAGGTTGCCAGATTTATTTAAAGAAGAAACCAAGAATAAGATAACATCGAAGCAAAAGGACCAGAAGGAATCGATGGAAGACTTGGAGCATTCGCTATTTACGATGGATATGGAGCCGGATACAACAGTAAAACAGGTCAAGCAATCATTGTTTACGGCGGACTATACGGCCCCAAAAGCAGAGAAACATAACGATCAGGAAGAGGAAAGTCAATCATGGTTCAATAACATGCTGTTCATCGTGCTGGCAGGTCTTGCTTGTATATTGTTTGGCGGTGTCTTTATCATGATGCGGAAATTGACAGATTAGGAGTGTGGGAAGATGTTACATGATACACATATTAATGTGACCATCGATTTTACCAGTTGTGGAAATGGCGGCATATATGATTTACGGATTCCCATCCAATTATCCGTCAAACAATTGCTGTTGGATGTGATCGATACCTTGAAACTGGACAAGTTGGATCGTTCCCGCTGTGCCGTAAAAGTGATTACCAAAGATTTGCTCTTGGCAGACGATGATATGTTAATCGATTTTCCCATAGCCGATGGAGACATTCTAACTGTTTTATAAAATCGGCTTATTGAACAAAGGCTGATGGAGGTACTTCTTCATCAGCATGTTTTACAAGAGAAGAAATAATAAAATTTATATCTGTATGAAATCTTTAACCAGAAAGGCCATGTCCAGCTTCAGCGCCCAACGGCTAGTGTGCTTCCTTCACCTCCGTACGATAAGTCAACATCGGTTCGGAGACAAAGGAAGGCCGACTAAGAACGGGCTTGCGCTCAGGCGTCGGCATACCCCTTTTGCAGGGGCATGTTTCCTTTATCTCCATGGTAGGAATGTTCGGTTAAAACCGCTGCTTTGCGCAGCAACACCGAACCACCCGTGTTGCGCGGGCGCAGCACATACGCTGCTGAACGGACCGCTTACGCCTTTCTTGATAGGAGCTTCAATGGAGGAGTCATAGGAATGAACGAAAAAACGATTGAATTTGATCGGCTCACACTGCAATTTTCAATAGAAGAGGGTATCTGGCAATTAGCACTGCCTAAGTCGCAAACCCGGGCAAAGGATATCCGGCAGCTAGCAATGATGCAACAGGCTCCTGAGGATGGATTTGTACCGGTGCAGGCAGAGGAAGAAGGGGATTCCTTTACGTTTTCATTTGCGGTCGGCCAGAATAACAAACATTGGGAAAAGGTCAAACAGCTGCGACGTAATGAAAAATTACGGCTGCTGTGTAATGTATCCCGGCTCAAAAAATATTTGTCAACAAGAATTACCTTTTTCCTCCATCCGGATAACTTGGTGTTCGATGATAACCTGATGCCTTTGATTGTCTACCGGGGGATTCGTGATATTGTTCCACCTTTTTCGATGAGTGAACAAGATTTTCTCAAACAATTAAAATGCCTAAGTATCGCCCTTATTTCCAATAAATATAGTTTTGACCAGCTGTACAATGGGGCGCTTGCCAACGCTAAGGAAACAGAATTTGAAAAACAGGTTAGCGGTATGGATGATCTTGCCGAACTGATAGCATTTTTGGAAGAAAGCTATCAGGCAGAGCAAAAGAAAACCCAGCGGCAGATGCAAGTTGTCCCCATTAAACGATTTCGTCTGTTTAAACAATTATCGATTATCATGATCATAGTTGCGGTCCTGTTGGCGGCACCACTTGCCTACTTCGGGTTTGTTACCATGCCATACCAGCACAAATTATTGGATGCCCATGATGCATATCTGGCTTCCGATTATGGAGAAGTGATTTCGACGCTCGAGAAAACAAATCCGGAAAAACTGCCCAAAGCGACCAAATACATTTTAGCTTATTCCTATATTACGGTAGAAAATTTATCGGATGAAAATAAGGAAGCCATCATGAAAAATGTTAGCCTAAAAAGTGATGATAATTACTTGCTCTATTGGATTTACAATGGACTTGGAGATCTGGAAACGGCAATGGATAAAGCCAAATATATCGATGATCCACAGTTGATTATGCACGGGATGATCCAACAGATTGAAGAAGCACAAAATGATCCGGATTTAAATGGGTCTGAACGAGATGAGAAGGTCAATGATTTAGAAGATGAATTGGACAAATACAAAGAAGAATATCTGGAGAACGATGACGATGAGGATGAAGCGGATAGCTCCGCGGCTGCCGGGGTAAAGGAGCAGGCAAAAGAACAAGCAAAGAAAGATAAGGAAGACAACAACAAGAAAAAAGCAGAAGACAAGAAACAAGATGAAGATAAGAAGAAAGACAAGCAAAAGAAAGATGAAAAGGATAAGAAAAAAGACTAGGTTCTGCTTAACAACTAGATGGACAGGTTTGGAGAGGAAGAAACAAAGATGGCTCAGAAAACATTGATGGTAAGCTATAGTGACCAACTGCATAAATGCCATTTACCCGATAACACGCCGAAAGAACTGACGGTGGGAAATGATTGGGCGGATACGGTGACATTTTTTACGCTGGATCGCTCCATCGCGGTTCATTGGGATGGGGAAGTATGTTATATTGCCGATCAGGTTTTACATAAAAATAAACAGTTGACCATTGCAGCGGATCAGCCGATACATTTTTATTTAATGGACAAGATGGAAGGTCAAATTTATGACGTAGCCGGTAAGCGCAGTATTACATTTGGCAATCACGATTATGATGATGTCATGATCAAAGACGTTCCGGTTGACTTTGTTCTTGTCCGGGAAACAGACAAACGGGGATTTTCTCTGGAGGTTCAGGAAGGGGATATTTACCATAACTTTACCCGGGCAAAGTTAAATATGCATCTTGAACCTGGGGATGAATTATTTTTTGCCGGAGTGTTTGTCCTGATTCGAACAGACGATATCCAGATTCATGCACCGGGGAAACAAGTAGCATCCAAGTTGATCCCGCTTGTAGAGGCTGACAATCATTTTAGCGTGGAATATCCCGATTACCATCGTTCACCAAGAATCATTTATCGGGAACCGGAGGAAAAGCGGGTCATTGCCAAGCCATCCAATAAACCGTCCAAACCAAGCGAACAATTGGCACGAACGATTGTCCCGCCACTGGTTATGATTGCCGCACTCGTGATTATTACGTTGATTCATCCGCGCGGGATCTATATTATTGTGATGCTGGCGATGACCGTGACAACGATTATCTTTTCCATCACATCATACGTAAAAAGTGTAAAAAAATATAAAAGAGACATGAAACACCGTGATAAAACATACCGTGAATATCTGCAACGAAAGATGAAAGAGCTCTACCATACCAGTGAAGAACAGCGTCATGCATTGGCGTATCATTATCCAAATGTGGAACAAATCCGGGATATGGCATTGCGTATTGATGCACGGACCTATGAGAAAACGATGTTCCACCATGACTTTTTACATTTTCGCACCGGACTTGGGCAAGTGGATTCCAGCTTTGAGATTGAATTTAAAGAGGAGGAGTTTACCCAGGAACAAGATGTACTAGTTGATATGGCACGTGAATTACGTTCCCAATACCAAGGGATAACCGATGTTCCAGTGGTCACCTCACTTACCAAGGGGCCGGTCGGTTATATCGGCCAGCGGGAACTTGTACTGGAACAACTACAATTATTAGTCATGCAAATCGCCTTGTTTCAAAGTTATCACGATGTGCAATTTATTACGATTTTTCCAGAAGAAGAAAAAACGGATTGGAACTGGATGCGCTGGCTGCCACATGCCAGTTTGCAAGATTTGAACGTTCGCGGATTTATCTATCATGAACGATCCCGTGACCAAGTCTTGCATTCGATATATCAAGTGTTGAAAGAACGCAAGCTGGTGTTGGATGAAAAAGCCAATCAAAACGAGAAAACCTATTTTTCACCGCATTATGTCGTGCTGATAACCGATGAGAAGCTGATTTTGGACCATACGATCATGGAATTCTTTAATGACGATCCAAGCGAGCTCGGTGTTTCCCTCGTGTTTGTCCAGGATGTAATGCAGTCTTTACCGGAACATGTCACAACGGTAATTGATATTCGTGACGCAAAAAGCGGAAATATTATCTTGGAAGAAGGCGAATTGGTCAACCACAGTTTCGTACCGGATCATTTTCCAGCAGGCTTTAACAAGGAAGATGTCTCCCGGGCGCTGGCTCCACTCAACCATTTGCAAAGTCTGAAAAACACGATACCGGAAAGTGTTACCTTTTTGGAAATGTACGGTGTAGAGAAAGTGGAGCAGTTGGGGATTGCCCAGCGCTGGCAGCAAAATGAAACATATAAAAGCATGGCTGTTCCGCTGGGGCTGCGTGGAAAAGACGATATCGTGCAGTTGAATTTACACGAAAAAGCACACGGGCCACACGGACTTGTCGCCGGTACGACTGGCTCGGGTAAATCAGAAATCATTCAATCCTATATTCTGTCATTGGCTGTCAATTTCCACCCGTATGAAGTTGCCTTTCTCTTAATTGACTATAAAGGCGGTGGCATGGCGAACTTATTCAGGAATATGCCGCATTTACTCGGGACGATTACCAACCTCGACCGGGCACAGGCATTACGCGCGCTGGCATCAATCAAAGCAGAACTGCAAAAACGCCAGCGCTTATTCGGGGAACACAATGTTAACCATATTAACCAATATCAGAAGCTGTACAAACAAGGAGAAGCAAGTGAAGCCATGCCCCACCTGTTCCTGATATCCGACGAGTTTGCCGAGCTAAAAGCAGAACAACCGGATTTTATGAAAGAATTGGTATCCACGGCACGGATTGGTCGTTCGTTGGGCATTCATTTAATCCTGGCAACACAAAAACCAAGCGGGGTTGTCGATGACCAAATCTGGTCGAACTCCAAATTCAAGCTGGCACTCAAAGTACAAAATGCCAGTGATTCCAATGAAGTGCTGAAAACCCCCGATGCAGCGGAAATTACTTTGCCAGGTCGGGCATATTTGCAGGTCGGGAACAATGAAATCTATGAACTGTTCCAGAGCGCCTGGAGTGGAGCGGATTATGTCCCGGATAAAGATGATCATGAACTGGTCGATACTACCATCTACGCCATCAATGACTTGGGACAGTATGATATTTTGACCGAGGACTTGAGCGGATTAGACAAGAAAGACGAGATTGAGCAGACACCAACGGAATTGGATGCGGTGATTGATTATATTCACGATTATACGGAGGCGCAGCAGATTGAGCCATTGCCAAGGCCGTGGTTGCCGCCATTGCCTGAGCAGATCTTTGCCCAAGACTTGCATCCGGTCGATTTTAAAGAGGCTTGGCAGGAGCCCAAGAAGCTATTACACGCAACCATTGGCTTGTTAGACCAACCGGAATTACAGGCACAGGAGCCACTAATAATCGATTTGACGAAAAACGGACATATCGCTGTTTTCTCCAGTCCCGGTTATGGAAAATCTACCTTTCTGCAAACATTGGTCATGGACCTGGTTCGGCAGCATAATCCGGAGCACTTGCATATTTATTTACTAGACTTTGGCACCAACGGGTTATTGCCATTGAAAAACTTACCACATGTGGCGGATATGATGTTAGTTGATGAAATAGAAAAGATCGGTAAGTGGATTCGTTTATTAACCAACACTATCAAAGACCGAAAGAGGAAGTTAAGTCAATATGGTGTAGCGAATATGGAGATGTATGAAAAGGCAAGTGAAGAAACCGTGCCGAACATTATGATTGCGATTGATAACTATGACACGGTAAGGGAAGCAGATTTCGGGGAAGAATTTGATCGGTTAATTACGCAAATCGCCCGTGAGGGTGCAAGCATTGGTATCCATTTAGCGATCAGTGCAGGCAGACAAAACGCCTTGAAAATGCCGTTATTATCTAATATGAAACTGCAAATCGCTTTATATTTAATTGATTCCATGGAAGTACGATCGATTGTTGGAAAAACGGATTTGGAAATTGAGGAAATCGCCGGACGCGGATTGGTGAAATTGGAAGATCCAGCATTGTTTCAGGCTACCTTGCCGGCAGAAGGTGAAGAAGCACTTGGTATGATTGATAAGATTCAAGAGACGGCGAAATTGATGGATGAGCATTGGGATGGGGAGCGGCCTGAGGACATTCCGATGATGCCTGAGGGAGCAATTGATTTTGAGCAGTTCAAGAAAAATAAACGAACGAAAAAGCACGTCGAAAAGGAATTGCTACCATTGGGGCTTGAATTCGAGGAAGTTACCCCACTTGTATATGATCCGGAGAAATACAATTTCCTTACTGTTGTCAGTGACCGAAAAGACGGTCTCGATAAACTGACCAATGCACTTGCGAAAAATATGACGATGCTGAATGGTGCATACCATACCATGTTAATCGATACCAATGATAAGCCGCTTATAGACATAGGAAACCAATTAAATGCTTACCCCTCGGATGCAGAGGGTGTTACCGTGGTAAAAGAAGATCTGATAACTGAAATTAATCATCGTTTACAAGGAAATGCGGAAAAAACTAAGTGGCTTGTTATGATTAAAGATTTGAAAGATTTTGCATCCCGGAGTAAGCTGGATGATAAGGAGTTGCCATTACTATTGGAAGAAGGACCTTCCGTTGGCATTCATTTTATTATATGCGGAGACTATGGATTTATCGGAAGCAGTTATGACCCGGCACCAAAATACGTCCGCAGGCAATCAACAGTTGGTCTGCTCACGATGCGGCTTGGCGACCAGGATATATTCAGCCAGCCGTTTATCCGAAAAGAAAAATATCCAAATCCATATGAATGTTATTACGCCATGGATCATGAATATGTGAAAATAAAAATTCCGGAATAAGGAGGAGTGTAGATGGGCGCAGGAACATCGCTTAGCAGTTTGAAAAAGCAAAAGACAACGGTCGAGGCAGGAATGGAAAATTCAAGGAACATGATTTCGGCTGCAACTGAAAAAGTTAAACGTCTGCAGGAGGCATCAAGCTCTATGCAGACCAGCATTCAAAGTTTAACAAACATTAAGAAGGAGATTGATGACTTTGAAGTGAACAAGTCAAAATGGGAGGGTGAAGAGGAGAAGCAATTTGAAGCAAAATATAACTCCTATGGCGTTTTTGTAGGAATGTATGACTCTGATACGAGCAAAGCAAAACAACAAATTGATGAAGATCTTGAGGCGGCAAGAAAAGAAAAGGCTCATGCCGAGGCTGGACTGGAAAATCTGCAAAATGTATTGGACAGCTTGGAGTCCAATATTAAAGCAGCGAAGGAGGATTAATAGAGATGGCTGAAGAAGTTAGTATTAAAATAAGTGAATTTAACTCGAATATTAACAGCCTGCGGTCAGCTTGTTCCAGCATTAAGAGTAGCATCAATATAACTCGGGAATTTGATAAAACGAATCTTAAGCCATTTATGGATGATCTGGAAACAACGATTGATGCCATCAAGTTGTTAGAAAGGTATAAACAGATGTTGGATTCCGATATTAATGCATTGGATAACGTCGGGAAAGAAATGGTAGAAAATGATGAGCAACTGGCTAAGGTAAGCGGACCACAAATGATGAAATGATCGTGCATAAGGAGGGTAACGAATGGCAAATAAAGTGGATATGTCCGAGGTAAACGATTTTTCAAAAGATCTGCAAGAAGCTTCCGCCGATTTTCAGTCTCAGTTAGACAAGGTAATAGAAAATATTGAAACGATTAATGGCATGGATTCCTTTTCAGGAAAAGCAGCAAAGGAAGCGAAACAATATTTTGGCGAACTGCATGTAACATTATTGGATTCATTTAAAGGGTTGTTTGATGACCTTGAAGGAAATTTGCAGCAGCATATCGATACATTCGAATCCGATGTCGATAGCAGCGATTCTGCCATCATTAAGAGCAATTATTTGAAGAATGTCAAGAAAGACATTAATGAAGTATTTGAGGATTTGGAGAAGCAGGACGAAATCATCCATGATATAATTGGAAAAGTGAATGATATTTCTTCCGTTACTCCCCCGTCTTTTACGGATGTAGTCGAATGGAAAAAGAAGGCGGTCAAGAAAATTACAGAGCTGGATGAAGATTTATCCTCGTTCAATGGTGTAGGCGATGAAACAGATGTGAAACAAGTCATAAATCAGATTGAAACAGTGATGAATAATGCTAAAGCGAGTGAAGGGAAAGCGCGGTTTGCGGATTTTGAAGGTGCTTCTGAGGGTAGTGAGCTAGCGAAGTTAAAGAGTTACAGTGAGGGTAAGAAAGAAGAACAGATGGAGAAGGCTAAGAATATTAAGGAAAGTGCGCTTAAGGAACTAAATAAACCTTCATCCAGAGAAGTAGTAAATAAAGCCTACACAGAATTTAAGAACGGTGAAATTGACTATGATCAATTCACTGCCATATTGAATGTCGTTAAAAGTACAAATGGAAATATGAGTGAAGAAGAGTTAAAGGAGGAGTCAACAGATAGTTTTATAAAATACTTGGAAGATCATGATATGCTGGAACAATATTTGGATGATCATCAGACTTTCGCAGAGTACGTTGTGAAAAAAATGCCTAAAATGCTTTGGGAACATGCAGAAGGATATTTACCTATCTTCTTAAAGAAATCGGGGCTTAGTAGAAAAGAGTTAGCTGATTATTTAATGGAAAGTGAAAAAGAAATATCCTCTCGAACGAAGGTAGCGGATCTGAATTTTTATAGGGAAATAAAAGATACGTATAAACAGTCTGATAAGTTGTTACAGTTTTCTAAGTATGCAAAAGGAGCAGGAAAGGCATTTGGATGGGCAGGAGTCGGTTATGGCTTTTATGATGATGTTGCAAATAATGGTAAAACAGCGGGAGAAGCAGTCGCGCATAGCGGAACAGTATTAGCAATAGGAACTTCAATTGCGTTGGCGTTTCCTCCGGGGGGAGTGGCTGTAGCGGTTGGTGTAGGAGCAACAGCAGCTTTTGAATTTTTATATAGTCATAACACTTTAGGCCTCCAAGACAGTTTGGATAAAGCAGGTGAAAAAATAAGCGAGTGGGGAAAAGCAGCAGGGGACTTTTTCAAGAATCCAGGTGAGTCTATAGCTAGCGGTCTTAGTTCTTTGAATCTCTTTGCTTAATGGACAAGAACGAATGACGAAGATTAGGAGATTGCTTTATGAAAGGCGAAGTACAACATTTAGCTAACAATGAACGTTTTCGAATTTTGAATATCGATGGGGAAACCTACATCATGGATATAGAACGATCCTTTTGGAAGATTATTTTTCCATTTTTCTTCTGGCTTCTTCCCAATTATATTTTCAAAGTTGAGGATCAGGCTGTTATAGAACGATTAAAGACCGAAAAA
>NZ_JBFNXI010000017.1:0-62078 GCF_040812445.1 Lentibacillus sp. L22
TATACTCCGACTCCCGATGTGGCAAAGTACGGGACGATGAGAAGGGCCATGTTAAATCAAACACCAGTTGGACAGTTTCGCCGTATATTAAACTGGGTGCAAGCGAAAAGTGGCAAGCATTATCAAAAGATTGATGAACGGGATACAACCAAAACCTGTTGTGTCTGTGGTCATCAGGAGAAAAAGGATCCATCTATTCGCAGCTTTACATGTGTAAACTGCGGTACAACGCTTTCGAGAGATATCAACAGTGCAGTTAATATCGGAAAGAAAGCCAAAAAGCGATTGCCTCGCGCAGGCTACATAGGTGTGGAATCCCCTATGTATACAGTGTGGTGGGATTTTAAACAGGCAAAGATTGCTTGTGGTTTGACCCCATCTGCTGGCCTCGGGAAGTAAATCCGGGGGGTGAAACAAACATTCTTCTTGGTAATAGAGAAGAGGTCTTTGATTAATTTTAGGCTTAATTTCGGTTAGGTTTAAATAAACAAAGGAGTGCGGTACATTCAAATTTTTAAATGAAGATATTAACACCGATACAGATTTGGCAGCTCACGTAACAATAACTAACCATAGAGGTATATGTGTAGTTGGCGACCCCATTGGTAAGGTTTTCCCTTTAGTTCCACGATCAAATTATATATCGTCAATAGTAGGCGATTTTCAGGATTGTTTGCAGAGTATTGAAGACGAACCGGTTTATTGTTCGTTAAATATGATAAGAGTGTATTGGTATCTAAAAGAAGGGGTTATTTCATCAAAGCTAGAAGCTGGTAACTGGGGACTAAAAACATTACCACAAGATTTAAGAATTATAGTGAGAAAAGTAGTTGATATTTACACGGATAAGAAAGACACTTTCCTTTGATAAGGATGGACTTAAATTGCTAAGGGACTATATGGAAGAAAAGGTGCAAGGGTTATTACACTAATGATGCTTAGTTTAATATGAATATTTTTCTGCGAACAGGCGCACGACAAGTTCCGCTATAAGTGCCTTGACGTGTTAAACGTGGCGAATTTTTGAGAATTAACTCTAGCTTTACAACCAAGAATGGGAATGACGGATATTTCCTTTGTTTATCAACTATATTTATTTTAGTATAAGGAAGGAGAAAACCTATGGAAAAAGATGAAACACATCCTGTTATACGGTTCGTTCGCAAAAATGACGCACAAACAATCTTAAATATTCAACGAGATGTTATTTCCGAAAAAAACTATTTCATAACAACTTCAGATGAATTTAAAAGTACTTTGCAAGAGCAAGAGGATGAAATACAAGAAATTATGGAAAATAAAAGAGAAACATTGCTTGTCGCTGAAGTGAATAATGAAGTTGTTGGATGGCTAAAATTTCATTCTTCACCCTTAAAAAGATTATCTCATGTTGGCACATTCGGCATGATGTTATTAAAAGATTATAGGAATGTGGGTCTAGGTAAGCAGCTTGTCAGTACAATGTTAAATTGGGCTGAACAAAATCATTACATTGAAAAAGTGAGTTTGGGCGTCTTTTCAACTAATGATAGAGCAATAGAGTTATATAAGAGAATGGGTTTTGCAGTAGAAGGGCGTAAAGTTAATGAAATTAAACTAGATGAAAATACATACATAGATGATATTCTAATGTACAAAATGGTTTGAAGGTCATTCGATAAATGAGTGCATTAATCGAATTAAGAGTGCGTTTTTCTGAACCGGACTGATCACGGAGAAAGACTTATAATAAGATCTATCGAGAAAGAATAATCGTCTTATTCAGAATCAGTCCCTAAATGAAATAAGATCTGTTAAGGTTAACGTTGGAGAGTGTTGTAGATGAAGACGCTATTAGAATTAATGAGGATTACTGTGATTTTTGTATTTTTCTATGGAATTTTGGGTTCTCTTTTATATAATTTGTATTCTGGAATTGATGCCGATAAATATGGCTGGATAGGTTATATAGCAATTCTTGTTTTATTTTTTCTTCTGTATAGGAATAAATTGCAATTTAGCGGTTGGTACACGGGCAAGGGAAGAAAAAAACTCTCTAAATGGGTATCAAAATCGCTTGTATTTATTTCAATATTATTATTGTTGTTACCTCCGATTCTGGTTTTCTTATGAAGGTGGTTAATTCTGTATAGGCATCCGCAGTTTTGGTATGCTAAGCATCCGGAATGAGAATTTCCGAATATAAGGGTCGTATTGTAAGGGTGTAGAGTACCAACGTTTTAATGGGGGGGATTTGATGAGTGACAAAGAAACTCCAGAACAAAAAAGGGAAAGGTTAAAGCAAGAGGAATCACAGAGAAACCCAACAGGCAATGTTAACGAAGCTTTTAACAGATCAAACAATGGCAGTCTTGTTGATTTGATAGGTAGTTTGGGATGGAAGGGTACTGGAATACTTCTGCTTGTAATCATATTAGGATTTATAATATATTCCGTCCTCTATCGCTAATTAAATTGTGTCTACGTATGTGTTAAAAGGAACATTTCTTAAATAAAAAACAGTTTTCTCCTGGTCAAAGCGGGCGGGCGCCTGTCATCGCTTTTTTGTTTTAAACTGTGTTAGGTAAAGCCGTCTCAACGTAGAAACTTCCTGGAATATGAAAATCGCCGTAAAACATGTTGAAATCGCCGATAAATGTGAAGTGGGGGGCCATATAAAGACTGTTCCATTCAAGTCGAACAGTTAACGCTTACTGTTCGCACCTATGTTTAACAAGAACCATCCACTCATCAACAGCAAACCTTTCCACATGTTGATTTTTCACTTTGATCTGAAAATAATTTTGAATATCCTGCTTCGTATTCAATAAATAGTCTTCCACGTTATTTATTTCTTCCTCCGTTTGCAGTGTTCGTTGTGCCCATTCGCGAAATGGCAGGGTCTTTTTGCGGGTTGTTTCTTTTACTATCTGTAAATGTTCCTTGTCTAACATGGACTTCCATTGTGAGATCGACCGCGCTCGAACATGACTTGGATCACGCATTTTTTCCAATGTATTGTAGAAATGATCAAGTCCATTGTCTTTCGGGGCAACGTTGTCGATCAATAGGAATTGCCCATCCGTTTTTAATACGCGTCTCACCTCGGCAAGAAATAAATCCGGATTGGGAAAATGGTGGGCTGCTATTCGGCATGTGACAATTTCAAATGTATGATCCGAAAAAGGTAAATTCTCGGCATCAGCAGCTGTAAAGCGAATATTTTGGTAGTCTTTTAAATGGTTTGCCGTATTTTTAAGCATTTCTTCAGTCAAGTCTGTGGCAACAATTTCACTAACATAAGGTGATAAATATTTGGCAACATGCCCGCCGCCCGTTGCAATATCCAGCGCTTTAGTATTTTGTTTCGGGTTTAGCCATTCCCTCATCTTTACTAAATCGTTTATGTTGGAATGGGTCGAACTTGTGATATATGAATCTTTATTTTTGGAGAATACTTGCCGCACCCTATCTTTTTCATTCATACACTCGCCTCCAGTGTTTTTACTAATATCATATGCTTTTGCATGCAATAAGTAAAATATTAATTTATAATCGAATGTAATAACAGATAATTATACTTAGGGGAGCCTAAATACGATGAAAATCGAGGATTACGAGCTATTATTAAAATTACAGGAAATTGGTACGATTCGCGGGACTGCCAAGGCGATACTGATATCACAGCCGGCAGTTACCCAGCGTCTTAAATATATTGAAGAATATTTTGGTACGACTATCTTTATTCGTACATCCAAAAGCCTTGTATTAACACCGGCCGGAGAGATGATTTTGGATCATGCAAATGATGTAGTGAACAAGGAAAAGGCGTTTAAAAATCAATTGGCTGAGTCTGGTGATGACATCCGGGGAACCTTATCCATTGCCTGTTCTACGCTGGTTAGTCAACGGTTCTTGCCGGGAATTTTAGCGGAATATACGCGTTCTTATCCAAAAGTTGCGATTGATCTTGTAACTGGATTAAGTGAAGCGATCAAGCGTGATCATAAAAATTACCATGTCTGCATCATTCGTGGCGAAACATTGAAAGACTCAACCTGCGAGCGCTTGTTTGATGATCCGTTATTCCTTTTCGATACCGTAACATTCCCAAAAGCGGGTCTAAAGGAGCGGCCGCTGATTTCCTTCAAGAGTGACGATAGTATGCACGAAGCCGTTGATAATTGGCTTTATTATCATCAGGATCAGATCAAGCCTGTCAAGATGATTACGGTGGATCAAATTGAGACATGTAAGCAATTTATGAAAGAAGGATTGGGAATGGCGGTTTTGCCAAAGAGTGTTGCCGACCGATTGATGGATGAATATCCGCACATCCCATTAAAAATGAACGGGGAAAGTGTAACCAGAGATACGTGGATTTGCTACCAGGAAGACTCCCGGAAATTACCACAGGTGGATCGGTTTATTTCCCTAATCAATGAGAAAACATTCCTGTAGTGAAAATCTGACTTTTCTCGATTATGTTTAATAGCCTGGACAATGAGGAACAAATAACTATAAATACTTGTTCAAAAGGAGTGTTTCGATCATGAGTAATGTTATATTTACGTCAAGTGCTACAGCAAAGAATGGTCGTGATGGACATGTGAAATCAAGTGATGGTTTAATCGATTTGAATCTTGTTAATCCGGCAACAAATAAAGAAGCGAAAGGATCCAATCCGGAACAACTTTTCGCGGCTGCATATTCGGCGTGTTTCGACGGAGCACTAAACCTGGTTGCCTCACAACAGGATAAGAAAATTGATTCAGAAACAACCGCTGATGTCAGCTTTTGTAAGGATCCGGAAGATAACGGGTTTAAAATCGCGGTTAAATTAAATGTAAAAATCAAAGGCGTCAATCCGGAAGACGCGCAACAGCTTACCGAAGATGCCCATCAAGCATGCCCATACTCAAAAGCAACAAGAGGTAATATAGAAGTAGAACTGAATCCGGAAGCAGTGGAATAAAAAGAAAAATGGATGATCCTACTGTGAAATTGAACAAATTGCACCAATTTACCCTTTTGAATGTATTTGTCTAAGAGGAACCTTATGTTAAAAGTATTATAAGGATATACCACAAATGGCACAAAGACAGGAAGAGAAGCAATCAACATCATGCTCCTCTTCCATGGTGGTTTGATTTCTAATGGTATAGACTAAGAGCCGACTAGTATCCACCACCTACATACGCAGTGCCAACAATGATTAGGAGGATGAAGAGTACAACAATTAATGCAAATCCTGCACCCATACCGTGTCCGCCATCGTAGCTCATGGCTACACCCCCTTTTTAATCGATACCATAGTCTATGAATTAATAATATGCTTTGTAATGGACAAGTGTGGAATTTATCAGCAATGAAACTTTCGCCTATGCTGCACCACTTCAGTTCTTCTTATTGGTTTAACAATATGCTTTGGTACATCTACTACATTAATACGATTAACATGGACAACTGGATGAATGATTGGATGGACTCGTCTAACATATTTATTTCTAACATGATATTTTGGTGGACAAAAGATCGGTCTTTTGTGAAACATATTTGTTTTCAACTCCTTTATTTATTAGATGATTAATTAATAAAAAATGGAACGGACAAAATCATTAGTGACTTTTAAAATAGTTGCATTAATTGGTTGTAAGGGGATTGGTCAGTCTTTTTAAGAATGCTTTTTCGGAGGTTATCCAGCAAGAAGGCCTGCCATAGAATATGTAAGGCATTAATTGAGGTAAAAAAAGTTAAAATCAACAGAGGCATAAAAAAATAAGGTAGGGACATGAAGAAGTACCTGCCCCTTATTACTGCTATAAGAAGCTCAATACGCAATTCATTGACTGTACCATATTCTCCATCCTAAGATTCCCTTAGAGTAGCCATTTCGTTAATAACCTAGATCCCTTGGCTCGCTTTTATTGTGTGATATGCTGTCTCTAAATTCAGTATTAAAAGAAAATTCAACATAATGATAGATTGATTGATACACTCATCCGCTGGTAACAGGATAACTTTGTAAAGCGGTAAAAGCCTTTGCCATTTTTTTTGCAAACTTAATAGGGGGCTCAACAGATAGGATGTGTATATAAAGAATAACCGGGTCTGAGTATATCCAATGGTTATGGAGAGCAGTAACCGTTAACCCCTGTTGAGTAAGCGCGCGTGTAAATGGTGCAACCTCATCTTCCAGAATTGTTATTTCCGACATGTTTAAGGCATTTCCTTCCTGATCTAAGGACTCGAAAGATACATTTGCTTCCAGGGCGGAGGAAGCATCTTTTCCCATAATAGTTACATTAAAATCCCTTGTAAGTTCTACAGAGCACACATTGTCACTGAATTTTCCCGGCCCGTGAAGCGCATCAGCGAATTGGTTGCAAATGGATTCACCCATGCTTGTTCCTGTTTTCCTTGGTGATATTCTTTGGTTAAGGATATCATAATCGCGTTTTACCTCATCCATCAATTTGATAATGAATGCTTTGTCTTGTTTATCCTTTTTCTGCATCTCTTCACGTAATTGTACGATATTACTACAAAGAATACTCATCCGCTCATTACGATTAAGCTCATTGATCATTTCTTCCAATTGATTCAACCAATGATTTGCCGCATTTAGATAATCTTTCCACTCATCATAAATCAATCTTTTTACCTCCAATGCATTTAACCCCTAAACATTATATGTAGTGTAAAATGCATCGTGTGTTTTACAAACAGAATTGATTTGAACCGGTTAGCAAAAGCAGGAACCCGAAATGACTATTTATATGATTTATTTTCTAAAACAATAATTTTACTATCCCTGGAACAGCTTACCTTTTTTGTATGTTCAACCAATCGCTTTATACGGCCGCAACATTGCTTAGCGCCAGTAATGAGTAAAGGGACGCCGATAAAGTCAATGTGCAGGCCTCTGGAGAATAACCCTCCAATTGTCATAGCAATTGGTACCGTTGGTGAAGTATTCGAAAGTATTATCTTTTCATCAAGATTATAATTTTTCTGTAACAATGTACTGAAGTTTTGTAGTGCCGGTACGACATATTTATCATTTTTTCTACCTATGGTATAGACAGCATTTCCATCTTCATCCAATCCATGAAATATAAGCTTTCCGAAATCATGCTTTGTTAATTTGTTGAAATAATCTACATTAATAATTTCTTCTTTCGTAAGTGTTCTATCAGTTGGGAGTTTTTTAAGATGATAAGCGGCCACTAACGAAGTTGTATGTGTTCCTCCGTAATCGTTGTAAATAAATATCACTAAATTCATCCTCTCTGTAATTCTTTTTTATATTATGAACTCCATGAGGCAAATTAAACATAAAAGCTGGGCAACGGAGGGGAAAATAAATAAACAAGGCATAAGCCCGGTGCTTAAGTGCTAATTCTGTAATTGATCGATCTTAAGAGCAGTGTTACTGGTGCAAAATCTTGTGGAAAGGGATTCGGTCCAGAATTCATTCTTAAATCAAGGATTCATGATAGCTTAAACCTCCCTCTATATAATTAAAATATCTTCAAAATGCTCTTGTTTTCTTAGAGCCAAGGAACACAACTTACATCAGACATAATTGGAAAAACGGATGATCCTACTAATCATCCGTTTTTCTTTACTCTTAATCGATCAACCACTGTTTTATTCGGTGTTACAAACAGTGTCTTCTGATTATCGTATGTGACATAGCCTGGTTTGGCTCCGTTTGGTTTTTTGACATGACGGATAGTCGTATAGTCGACCGGTACGGATGAGGAGTCTTTGGACTTACTGAAATAAGCAGCGATTTGTGCCGCTTCCATTAGCGTATCGTCACTAGGCTCCCGATCGCGAATAATCACATGGGAACCAGGAATATCCTTTGTATGCAGCCAAATGTCATCACGGTGGGCAACCCTTGTTGTCAGATACTCATTTTGTTTATTATTTTTGCCGACAAGGATTGGTGTACCATCTGAGGATTGATATGCTTCCGGTTGTGGCTTGTTCTGTTTTTTCTTTTTTTTATGCTGCCGCTGTTTTTTTAAATAACCTTCATCACGAAGCTCTTCACGAATTTCTTCAATATCCGCTTCCCGTGCAGTATCCATTTGTTGAAGCAGACCATCCAAATAGGCAATTTCTTCATTCGTTTTGGTTATTTCTTTCTCCACCATTTGTTTTGATGTTTTTAGCTTTTGGTATGTTTTAAAAAAGCTTTGCGCGTTTTCGCTTGGCGTCTTATTTGGGTTGAGGTCGATGGTGATTTCTTTTTGCTCGGGATCGTAATAGTCAATGACCGTGACGGTAGAATCGCCGGGTTTTACCATGTGCATATTTGCTGTTAACAGTTCACCAAGCCGTTGATACTTGTTGGCACCTGCAGCTTTTTTTAATGTTTGGTCATGCTTTTTTAATTTCCGTTCATTTTTGTCCTTTTCATTTTTGATTATCCGGTACAAATCTTTTGCCTGTTGTTTGACGCGGTCGCGTTCTGCTTTCCCGGAATAAAACGTATCAAGCATCTGATTCGTTGTTGCAAATGCTTCCTTCTCTTCTGCATAAAGCGTAATGGGCAATACATGAAAGTCTTCCTTTTTTCCATGATAGATAGCCGGTGTATAACGATTGTGCTTGATGGAATCCTGTACCGTCAAAAATGTTTCCATATACTTTTTTTGCGAACCCAGTTTTGCTCGATGGACAATTTCATTGGCAATCATTGGTGAAAAGCCAACAAGCATCTGAACAACTTGCTTATCCATTCTGCCAGCGTTAAAATCCAGTTTTTTAATAAAATCCTCACCGCTTATTTCCAATGGATTCACCTTGTGCTGGGCCGGCGGTAGTTTATATGCCTGTCCTGGCAGGATCGTCCGGTAACTATTTTGAAAAGCAGGGACATGTTTTAGACTATCAATAATATGTCCTTTCTCCTGGTCAACAAGCATGACATTGCTATGCTTACCCATTAACTCCATGATCAGGGTTTTGTAGGCGATGTCACCAATTTCATTACGTGTTTTAAAAGTAAAAGTGACAATCCGCTCCATCCCGTATTGTTCAATGGATTCGAGTGTTGCTCCTGTCAAGTGTTTCCGGAGCAGCATGCAAAACATCGGAGGCTCTTGCGGGTTTGTATATTCGTCAGCTGTTACATGTAACCTGGCATAGGTCGGGTGAATCGAGAGTAATAAAGCGTGATTTTTACCTTGACTGCGGATCGTTAAAATGAGTTCTGTTTCAGTTGGTTGATAGATTTTTGCAATTCTGCCTGGAATGATGTTCATTTTTAATTCTTCTGTTACGGCTCGGGTAACAATTCCGTCAAATGGCATGCGATCACCTCATAAGTAATTATAGCATTTTTAAGTGCTTGTCTGCATAGAAATGAATAAACAGATTGGACAATCCCTAAAAAGTATTTACCAAGGGATAAAAGTGTGCAGGTGCATGTGGAGGTATTTAGTATGAAATGGTATCAGTCAGATGTAGATGAAGTTGCAAAGCACTTACATGTGGAAATGGATAAAGGATTACCTGTGAAACAAGTTACAAAACGCCGGGAAAAATTCGGTCCCAACGTACTGAAAGAGGAAAAAAGCACATCAATATGGTTAATATTTTTGAAACAGTTTCAGGATTTCATGGTGATTGTCTTACTTGCAGCAACGCTAATTGCCGGATTGTTGGGGGAATACGTTGATGCGATTGCAATTATGGTTATTGTGATCGCCAATGCCTTTTTCGGGTTTTTCCAGGAACAGAAGGCGGAAAAATCATTGGCAAAATTAAAAGAGCTCTCGGCACCAGTAGCAACAGTTTTACGAGACGGGGAATGGGTGCGTATCTTTTCTCAGGAAATTGTTGCAGGTGACGTCATCAGGCTGTCAAGCGGGGATCGAATACCAGCTGATATACGGATCACAAAGTCTGCAAGCCTGGAAACTGAGGAATCTGCGTTAACAGGGGAATCCCTGCCCGTTATGAAGCATGCCGCAACCATCAATCAAGATCACTTGGACCCGCAAGACCAACGTAATATGGCATTTATGGGCACTTTGGTAACAAGAGGTAATGGGATTGGGATTGTTGTCGGGACAGGCATGAATACGGTGATGGGTCAGATTGCTTCACTAATGGGCAAGACGAAGAAAATAGCCACTCCACTGGAAAACAAACTGGCGGAGTTGGGGCGGATCCTAATATTTGTTGCCCTCGCTTTAACAGCTTTGGTTGTTATTATCGGTGTATACCACGGGCATCCTGTCTATAACATGTTTTTAGCCGGTGTGTCATTGGCGGTTGCGGCGATTCCCGAGGGTTTGCCTGCCATTGTGACAGTTGCGCTTTCTCTGGGAGTGCAGCGGATGATCCGGAAAAAAGCAATTGTTCGCAAACTGTCAGCAGTAGAAACATTAGGTTGTGCATCGGTCATTTGTTCAGATAAGACCGGTACGATGACGGAAAACCAAATGACTGTTAAAAACATTTTCTTAAATAACAAGCATCTCTATGTAACCGGGGACGGCTATGATATTCAAGGTGGTTATTTTCTGGATAACACAAGGGTCGATGATACGTTTCCAAACTTATTATCGATGCTCACCTATGGAGAATTATGCAACCATGCCACATTACGGGTGAAAAAGGGAAAATATGTTGTTGACGGTGATCCGACAGATGGTGCGTTACTGGTGGCTGCCCGTAAAATTGGACGTAAACCAGGTCAGGATGATTACAAAATCATTAAGGAAATACCGTTTGATTCCGATCGTAAACGGATGAGTGTTATTGTGGAAGATAAGAACAGACAGCGATTTGTGATTACAAAAGGGGCACCGGATGTACTGCTTCCCAGGTCATCCTTTGTACAGGGTGAAAACGGCAGAAGATTATTGAAACAAAAAGACAAGCAACAATTTGAAACAGCGATCGATGATATGGCCGAGCAAGCACTTCGTACGATTGCGATTGCCGTCAAGCCGTTAACCAACGGTGATACAATGGATACGGCGTTTGTTGAAACCGAATTAACATTAGTCGGATTGTATGGCATCATTGACCCGCCACGTAAAGAGGTCAAGCAGGCAATCGCTGAATGTCGAAATGCAGGGATTAAGACAGTGATGATTACCGGCGATCATGTTAACACAGCAAGAGCGATCGCCAAAAATCTGGAGCTGCTTCCCGAAAATGGTCTTGTGCTTGAGGGCAGTCAGTTAAATCAAATGTCGGCAGAAGAATTACGTGACTGTATTGACCTGGTCTATGTTTTTGCCAGGGTAACACCTGAGCATAAACTGAAAATTGTCAATGCCTTTCAGGACAAAGGGCATATCGTTGCCATGACGGGCGATGGGGTGAACGATGCACCCGCAATTAAAGCCAGTAACATCGGTATTGGCATGGGGCAAACAGGTACCGATGTAACCAAAGAAGCATCATCACTGGTTTTGATGGATGATAATTTCGCAACCATTAAAGCGGCGATCCAGGAAGGACGGAACATTTACGAAAACATTCGCAAATTCATTCGTTATTTACTGGCCTCCAATGTTGGCGAAATTCTGGTGATGTTCTTTGCGATGCTCTTAGCTTTACCGCTTCCCCTCGTACCTGTGCAAATCTTGTGGGTGAATCTGGTAACCGATGGACTTCCGGCGATGGCGCTTGGCTTAGACAAACCAGAGGGTAACGTAATGCAGCGCGCGCCTCGGAATCCAAGGGAAGGCGTTTTTGCCAGAGGGCTTGGTTTTAAAATCATCACAAGAGGTATTTTAATAGGAATGGTTACATTGGCCGCGTTTATGGTCACTTATCATAATAATCCGGATCACCTTGTTCATGGGCAAACGGTTGCCTTTACAACCTTGGTCATGGCCCAGCTGATTCATGTATTCGATTGTCGTAGTGAAGATTCGGTATTTTCCCGGAATCCGTTTGAAAATATATATTTAATTTGGGCGGTTTTGTCTTCCATCCTGCTGTTACTTATCGTGATTTATCTGGAACCATTGCAACCAATTTTCCATACAACGTTCCTGGGTCTGCATGATTGGCTACTAATTATTTTCCTTAGTGCATTGCCAACTGTGCTGTTTGGATTTACCAAAAAATAATGAAATGATATGAAACTTCCATCTTTAACTTACAGATGGAAGTTTTTATTATACCAGTTAACTGGTATAATAAAACAATGTAAAATCAGACAGATGGATGTGATTGTATGGTAAGAAGCATGACTGGATATGGAAGCAGTATTGTATCATTGGACAATGCAGTGATCACAGTGGAGGTGAAGAGTGTCAATCACCGCTTTCTTGATGTACAACTAAATATTCCTTCATCCTTTATGTATCTGGAAGAAAAACTTAAAGAACGGATTCGAGCTTTTTTTGGACGTGGCCGGGTTGAAGTCACCCTGAACATCGATGGTACTGGTGCTGTTACAAAAACATTGGAAACCGATTGGATGTTATTAGATCAATATATGGAACAATTGAAACAGATAAAAGCGCGCTATCAGCTAACCGGTGACATTCCTATGGATATAATACTGTCCATTCCGGAATTATTCACGGTTCGGGAAACCAACGATGCGAATGGTTTATCAGAAAATATTTTAACATGTGTGGTGGATGCCTGTTCCAAATTGCTGACGATCAGAGAAGATGAGGGCGAAAAACTGCTTGCCGATATAAACGGACGAATACATACTGTAAAAGAATTAGTCGGGCGATTACAAACGCGAAGAGACCAGGTGATTGAGGAATATCGTCAGCGGATCTATCAGCGGATTGAAACATATATCGGCGACAAGCTTGATACGGATAACCAACGAATGTACCAGGAAATCGCCCTGTTAGCGGAAAAAGGGGATATTACCGAAGAAATCACCCGGTTGTTTAGTCATATCGATCATTTTTTCTCTACCATCCAACAAGACACGCAAATAGGAAGGCAGCTTGATTTTATCCTGCAAGAGATGCACCGGGAAATAAACACGATCGGTTCCAAGTCAACAGATCCGAAAATCAGTGAATGGGTGGTATCAATCAAGAGTGAAGTGGAGAAAATGAAAGAACAAATCCAAAATATTGAGTAATAGCTTGTGTTTTGCTGTTATTTTTTCATATAATAGATATATTATGGAATTGTTTCAAGTGGTGATGGACTGGGATAATCACTTTACGGCGGCTAAGTTCAGTCCGGTTCATACGCTGCTAAACGGGCGCTTACACTTTTCGTTTTAAGGGGGAAACAGTTTGAATTTACGTTTAATTAATATTGGCTTCGGTAATGTAGTTTCCGCAAATCGGATCATCTCGATTGTATCGCCGGAGTCAGCACCAATCAAACGGATTATTACAGTAGCACGTGACAATAATAAATTGGTGGATGCCACATATGGACGCAGAACAAGAGCTGTTATTATTACGGATAGTGACCATGTTGTATTATCTGCCGTTCAGCCGGAAACAGTAGGTCAGCGGGTGCTGAGCCATGAAGAAGATTCAGATGAATAAATGGGAGGTTAACTCGTTTTGATAGAAGAGAAAGGGATTTTATTTGTTCTCTCTGGACCGTCTGGTGTCGGAAAGGGTACAGTGAGAAAGGAATTGTTTAATCATGATACCCAGTTAAGATACTCCATTTCAATGACAACCAGAGAAAAACGACCCGGCGAAACAGATGGAGTCGATTATTTTTTTAAAACAAAAGCAGAATTTGAGAATTTGATTCGTCAAAACCAGTTATTGGAATACGCCCAATATGTGAACAACTACTATGGAACACCAAGAAAATATGTGGAAGAGACATTGGCAGCTGGGCATGACGTTTTTCTGGAAATTGAAGTTCAGGGTGCATTACAAGTGAAGAAAAATTTTCCGGAGGGTGTATTTATTTTTCTATTTCCACCAAGTTTGGAAGAATTGAAGAATCGAATTGTCAGCCGGGGAACGGAAACGGAAGACCTTGTGCTAAACCGGTTAAAAGCGGCACGTGATGAAATTGAAATGATGGATGCCTATGATTATGTTGTCGTCAATGACCAGGTAGATCATGCAGTAAAAAAAATAAAGGCGATTATCCAAAGCGAACATTTGAAACGGGAACGAATCGCGAAACAATATAAGCAATTATTGGAGGAGGAATAACTATGATGTTAGATCCATCAATTGATGCATTGCAGGAACAAATTAAATCTAAATATACGCTTGTGGTTTTATCTGCACGACGGGCACGCGAAATGCAACATGACAAACCATGCCAAATCGCAAACCCGAAATCAGATAAGAATGTTGGCAAGGCGTTGGAGGAAGTTCAGGCGGGAAAACTATTCGTCAAAGAAAAAAATCCTGATGGCGAAATTACCGAAACCGAACAGTTCCGCTCCTAGGCTTTACTCTATACACGATTTTGATACTCTCGCCAGTGAGCTGCGCGGGGGTATTATTTGTTTTATGAACAAATAATTTTGTATGATGTATATAGAGGATGTTCAAAAAGTCCGGTAAAAATGACACGTCGAATTTCGTTGTTGGCTTGCTTTTCCGCTCCTCATGTACCTTTTATGTACACTCCGGTGCTCAAAGCTACGCCGCCTAGAACTTCTCGGTCCTTTTTATCCTCCTTTTTGAACACGCACATATAGGTCATTTTTTATTGAACTTGAAAAGGGGATTTCGTGATGCTACAGGATAAGAATATTGTGTTGGGGGTTACTGGGGGAATTGCCGCGTATAAGGCGTGTGCATTAACAAGTAAATTAACCCAGGCAGGTGCCAATGTAAAAGTGATGATGACTGATCATGCCCAAAAGTTTGTATCCCCGTTAACATTTCAGGCATTATCCAGAAACCCGGTATATACCGACACGTTTGACGAAAAAGATGTGAAAAAAATTGCCCATATCGATGTTGCCGATTGGGCGGATATTGTAATCATTGCCCCTGCAACCGCAAACATCATTGCCAAATTAGCCCATGGGATCGCCGATGATATGTTGTCAACTACCCTGTTAGCAACAAAAGCAACGGTATACATTGCCCCGGCGATGAATGTTCACATGTATGAACACCCCGCAGTGATCGAAAATATGCAAAAACTTGCTGACTGGGGTTACCACTTTATTGAACCAGGTGCAGGTTATTTAGCATGTGGCTATGTTGGTAAAGGGCGGCTCGAGGAACCAGAAATGATTATCGAAACAGTGGACCGGCACCAAACAGAATCTGGTATATTGACGGGTAAAAACGTATTGGTCTCTGCAGGTCCGACAAGGGAACAAATTGATCCGGTACGTTATTTTACCAACCGTTCTTCGGGTAAAATGGGGTTTGCCCTGGCCGAGGCTGCCGCTTATCAAGGTGCAACGGTTACGCTTGTTACTGGTCCAACACAGGAAAGGACAAACCACTCAAATATTCATCGCATTGATATTACAACCGCAGAAGAGATGTTTCAAGCAATGCATCGATATTTTGCAGAGAGCGATATTGTAATCAAGGCTGCAGCTGTTGCTGATTACCGCCCCAAACAGGTGTATGATCAAAAAATGAAAAAACAGGATGGGGAATGGACGGTTAAAATGGAAAGAACGAAGGATATTTTACAATCACTAGGTGAAGAAAAAACCCATCAATTTTTAGTTGGATTTGCTGCGGAAACAACTGATGCATTTGATTATGGTATGCATAAATTGCACAAGAAACGATTGGATGCGATTGTCATTAATGATGTATCAGCTGCCGGCGCCGGTTTTGAAGGTGATACAAACGTTGTCACTTACATCAATAAACAAATGCAAACAGAAGAAATAGCCTTATCATCCAAACGGGATATTGCGGATAAGATTATTTCCTTCATCAGCCGGGATATGAAGGATGGTTCCAAGTGAAGATAGCCAAAGTAATAGTCGACGTCCCGGCAGGATCCATCAACCAAACTTTTGATTATTTGATTCCGGAGCGGTTTATGGACATACTGCAAACCGGTATGCGCGTAATTGTTCCCTTTGGTCCAAGAAGAGTCATGGGATATGTCGTCGGATTTGCACAAGAGTCATCGTTTAAAAAGCTAAAAGAATTGATTGATGTACTTGATTTAATGCCTGTACTAACCGATGAACTGCTTGATCTTGGCAAATGGCTGGCTGAAGAAACATTGAGTCTTTATATTACTACTTATCAGGCAATGCTCCCGCAAGTTTTGAAGTCACAATATAAAAAAGAACTTGTTCGCTTAACACAAGGCGAATTAGCGCCGGATTTGGAGACTGTATTTGCTGGACGGGATACAATAGCATATGACGAAATCACCAATGGTCCGGTTTCTTATGCCCATGTGCGTGATGCCATCTCAGCTGGTGATATCATGATTAATTACCTGGTCAAATCCAGGATTACCAAGAAATATGTCACCATGATTGAGGCGAATAAGGATTCCTATTTGCTTGAGGAAGCGATTCATGATTTAGCTAAAAATGCGGCAAAGCAACGGGATTTGCTGTTATTTTTTAGTGAACACCCGGAACCAGTCGAACAAACAAAACTATTAAAGCAATTTAAAACTACCACACAAACCGTGAACAAATTGATTGAAAAACAGCTGCTATCTGCCAAAAAGGTGGAAGTGTTTCGCAATCCATATGATGATACGCAAATTGTCCAAACCAGCCCCTTAACCTTAACCGATCAACAAGAACGGGCGATTCGGCCAATCAAACATAAAATTGCCGAAAACGAACATGATGTATTTTTGCTACATGGTGTAACCGGTAGTGGAAAGACGGAAATTTATTTACAAACGATCCAGGACGTCATTGAAAAGGGAAAAGAAGCAATCGTACTCGTTCCGGAAATTTCCCTGACACCACAAATGGTCCATCGGTTTAAAGGACGGTTTGGCGCCAATGTCGCGGTCATGCATAGTGGATTGTCAGCTGGGGAGAAGTATGATGAATGGCGGAAGATTCAACGTAAAGAAGTTCAGGTTGTCGTTGGAGCCAGGTCTGCCATCTTTGCGCCTTTTGAGAATATTGGCGTAGTGATTATCGATGAAGAACATGAGACAAGCTACAAGCAGGAGGATCAGCCGCGTTATCATGCCAGGGATGTTGCAATTTACCGTGGCAAAAACCACCACTGCCCGGTCATCCTGGGAAGTGCAACACCAACGCTTGAATCCTATGCCAGAGCCGAAAAAGGGGTATATCAACTTGCTACATTAACGAAGCGTACAAATGATCAAGGGATGCCGGATGTACAAATTGTTGATATGCGTAAGGAACTGCACGCTGGTAACCGTACTATGTTTTCCCATGATTTAAAAGCAAAAATTGAACAGCGTATCGAAAAAGGAGAACAAGTTGTCCTGCTGTTAAATCGCCGGGGGTATTCCACTTTTGTCATGTGTCGGGAATGCGGGCATGTGAAAGAGTGTCCCCATTGCGATATTGCGTTAACTTATCATAAAAATAGCAATCAATTAAAATGTCATTATTGCTCCTATGAAGAACCTATGCCTATGTTCTGTCCAGAATGTCAAAGTGATTTAATCCGTTATTTTGGAACGGGAACGCAACGGGTAGAAGAAGCGTTGACACAGTTGATTCCTGATGCAAAGGTCATACGCATGGATGTCGACACAACCAGAAGAAAAGGGGCACATGAAAAACTATTAACGAAATTTGCCAATGGACAGGCCGATATTTTATTGGGAACGCAAATGATTGCCAAGGGGCTGGATTTTGAAAATGTCACCCTTGTTGGTGTTTTGACGGCGGATTCGATGTTGCACTTGCCAGATTTTCGGTCATCAGAAAAAACGTTCCAGCTATTAACGCAAGTAAGTGGCAGGGCCGGGCGCCATGAACTGCCCGGTGAGGTCATTGTGCAAACCTACACACCGGAACATTATAGTATTACACTTGCAAGCACATACGAGTATCTGCAATTTTATCGAACGGAAATGAACACACGCAGAACATTCCAATATCCGCCATATGTTTTTTTGGCGTTATTAACTGTGTCCCATGAAAATCGTGTAAAAGTAGTACAAACAACGCAAAAAATGGTGCAATTATTAAGCAAACATGTAAATGAAAAAACGGTCATTCTTGGTCCGACACCATCACCAATTGCCAGGATGAAAGATAGATATCGTTATCAATGCATGATAAAATACAAGCATGAACCACAATTACGGAACCTCATCCGGAAAATTATCCAGCAATTTGATGAGGATATTAGAAAAGATGATCTGAAGATAACGGTGGACATGCAGCCGTATCAACTGATGTAGGAAGTAGGGATGCTTAGTGAAACGTATTGTATTTATGGGAACACCGGACTTTTCGGTGCCGATTCTTGAAGCACTGGTAAAAGCGGATTATGATATTCCTTTAGTTGTCACCCAACCTGATCGGCCCAAGGGGAGAAAAAAAACGCTTACCGCCTCACCCGTAAAAGACGCTGCTGAAAAATTGGGAATTCCTGTTTTTCAACCGGAGAAATTAAAACATGATTTCCAGCCGATTATCGACTGCCAGCCAGACTTAATTGTCACAGCTGCTTATGGACAAATCCTGCCCGCTGAACTATTGCAGGTACCAGCGTTTGGCTGCATTAATGTCCATGCCTCTCTGTTACCGGAATTGCGCGGTGGTGCTCCAATCCATTATGCGATTTTACAAGGAAAACAAGAAACCGGCGTTACCATCATGTATATGGTGGAAAAATTAGATGCCGGTGATATTTTGACGCAAAAAAAAGTTGCCATTGCCGATAATGATACTGTTGGCAAGTTACATGATAAATTATCACTAGCCGGCGCGGATTTGTTGCTGGAAACATTGCCAAAACTCGCTGACCATACAATCATACCGCAACCACAAAATGAGGAACTGGCAACATTTGCAGCAAATATTAAACGGGAGCAAGAAAAAATCGATTGGTCAAACAGTAATGATGTTGTCTATAACCAAATCAGGGGGTTAAATCCTTGGCCGGTTGCCTTTACCACTTATAACAATAAACCGATGAAAATATGGTGGGGAGAGCCGGATCATCAGGAGTACCAAGGGCAACCCGGTGAAATTGTCCGAGTAGATCAGGATGGGTTTACCGTCGTTTGCGGAAATCAACAGGCTATTTATGTAAAGGAAATCCAACCGGCGGGAAAAAAACGGATGACTGTTGCCCAATACCTAAGAGGTTCAGCAGATCGTATCAAAACGGGAACCAAAATGGGAGACACATCAGATGAATAATGTAAGGGAAGTTATCCTGGATATATTGCTTAGGATGGATAAAGACGGGGCATATAGTCATCTGGTAATTGACAACAAGCTAAAGAGTGGAAAAGTTGACCCGAAAGATGAAGGGCTGCTGACAGAAATTGTTTACGGGACTATCCAACGAAAAATGACCCTGGATTTTTACCTGGATACGTTTGTACATTCCAAGAAAAAAATTGCACCCTGGGCTTGGATGTTATTACGGATGTCGGTTTATCAAATCGTTTATTTATCCAAGGTTCCTGATCATGCGATTATTAACGAAGCGGTTGAGATTGCAAAAAAACGGGGGCATAAGGGTGTTGCCTCACTCGTAAATGGTGTACTTCGCAGTATTCAGCGGCAAGGAGTACCGGATACGGCAACGCTTACTGATACTGTAGATCGAATTGCAGTGGAAACAAGTCATCCGGTATGGCTCGTCAAGCGCTGGATCTCTATGTATGGTCAAGCATTAACGCAGCAGATGTGTGAGGCGAATGTTTCCCATAAACCAAGCGCTATTCGAATTCAGCCACTTAAGTTATCCAGACAGGAAGCAATCCGGAGGCTGACAGAGCAGTGTCTGGAGGTCCGTCCGTCCGTTTTTTCGGAACAAGGAATCATTGTAGATAAGGGGAATATTTTAAAAACCGAATTATTCTCCAGTGGACTGGTTACTGTCCAGGATCAAAGCTCGATGTTAGTCGGGGAAATGATCGATGCCAAGCCTGGTATGGATGTTCTTGAGGCTTGCAGTGCTCCAGGCGGTAAGGCAACTCATATGGCAGAAAAAATGCAAAATCAAGGGAAGTTGTATGCTTACGATCTCCATAAGAAAAAAGCAAACCTGGTGAACCAAAAGGCACTTGAGCTTGGCTTATCCATTATCCGTGCTAATCAGGCGGATGCCAGACAATTGGGGACACAGCATGCAGCTGAAAGTTTTGACCGGATTCTGGTTGATGCGCCGTGTTCCGGATTAGGTGTTATTCGCGGAAAACCGGAAATAAAGTATAATAAAACCCTGGCAGATATTGAGCGGCTTGCCACCATTCAACTGGAAATCTTGGAGTCGGTCGCACCATTACTGAAAAAGGATGGAAAATTAATATATAGCACATGCACAGTGGATCAAACGGAAAATGAAGGTGTAGTCCAGGCATTTTTACACCAGAACCCCAATTTTGCCATTGATGACAGCTTTTTTGCTGAATTACCAGAGCCTCTGAAACAATCGCCAGGGATTACCCGTTATGGACTGCAGATTTTTCCGCAATCATTCCAAACAGACGGATTTTTTCTGACAAGGCTTAGAAAAGCGGAAGTGTCCGGTTAGTGGCACATATGTGCTGAACATGCAAAAAAGATGACAAAAATGATTCTATTATCGGCTATTTCATGGCATAATGTTGAGTAGTAGCATCTGGTTTGAAAAGGGGTGAGCGATGTGGAAGGACGTTTTTTGACGGATCGGGGAAAAGTCAGGAACCATAATGAAGATTCTGGTGGTATTTACTTTAATGCGGATGGCCAATTTCTGGCGATTATTGCCGATGGAATGGGCGGTCATAAGGCTGGTGATGTGGCTAGTCAAATGGCGATCAATCACATCCAGCAGAAATGGGAAACATGTGACCAGCTCTCCACACCAAGCCGTGTAGAAAGCTGGTTAGCTGAAACCATTGAGGAGATGAATCAAGCTATATTTGACCATGCACAAGCACATGATACCTGTCAGGGAATGGGAACAACCATCGTGATAACCGTTTGTACATCGAAATTTTTTACAGTGGCCCATGTTGGAGACAGTCGATGCTATCTGCTTAACGATAATGGGCTCAGCCAGGTTACGGAAGATCACTCACTTGTTAATGCGCTTGTTAAATCCGGTCAGGTTTCCAAAGCGGACGCTAGATATCATCCGCAGAAAAATGTAGTTCTTAAAGCCGTTGGTACTGAGGCGCAAGTGGAACCGGATGTTCAAAGCCTGGGGTGGGAGCAGGGGGACCTGTTATTATTGTGTTCAGATGGTTTGACAGACAAGCTAACCGACGAACAACTGGCTGCAATAATGGGAAAAGGCGAAAGTATGGTTGACACAGGTCAGCAAATGATTGATACGGCCAATAATTTAGGGGGCGAAGATAATATTTCGCTTATTCTCATCCAACATGATGTCTCCACTGAGGATGGTGAAACAACATGTTAGATGGACATGTTTTAAATGAACGGTACAAAATTAAGACGACAATTGGCGGTGGCGGAATGGCCAATGTTTATTTGGCCAGAGATATCATCCTGGATCGCGATGTTGCCATTAAAGCACTGCGGATGGAATATGCAAACGAAGAAGAATTTATTGCCCGATTCCATCGTGAAGCACAGTCAGCAACAAGCCTCTCTCATCCAAATATTGTTAACATTTATGATGTCGGTGAAGAAGATCACATGTTATATATGGCGATGGAATATGTGGATGGGATGACATTGAAGGAATACATACAGAAAAACGGCCCCATTTCCGTCAAGGAATCCTTGGATATTATGAAACAAATCAGTTCAGCGATTACCCATGCCCATGAAAATGATATCGTTCACCGGGATATCAAACCGCAGAATATCTTGATCGATACATATGGCCAGGTAAAGGTAACCGACTTTGGCATCGCGGTTGCATTAAGTGCAACAACATTAACGCATACTAATTCGATCCTCGGTTCGGTGCATTATTTATCACCAGAGCAAGCGCGCGGCGGGATGGCTACTAAGAAATCGGACATTTATTCGCTTGGGATTGTCTTGTACGAACTGTTAACAGGACGCTTGCCATTTTCCGGTCAATCGGCTGTTGCAGTTGCCTTGAAACATTTACAAAATGATACACCATCTGTCAGGCGCTTTAACCAGGATATCCCGCAAAGTGTGGAAAATATTGTTCTGAAAGCAACCGCCAAAGATCCATTTCATCGCTATGCAACGGTTTATGAGATGGAGAATGCACTGGAGACAGCATTGGATCCCGAAAAATTAAACGAAGACAAATATGTGCCGCCAGAGGAAGCTGGTGAAGAAACAAAAGCGATTCCGATCATTACAGACGACCAAATGGGACCTTCCACAAATCAGGATACCATTGTTCATCAAACAGATGGAAACACAAAACCTTATGCCGATGATGAGCCAGATAAACCAGCCATGGACAAGAAGTCTAAAAAAGCCAAGAAAAACGGTAAAAACAAGAAAAAGCGACGAAAATGGCCGATTCTTCTGATTATCCTATTGGTTCTGCTTGTTCTCGGTACGACTACACTAGCGATCGCAAAATTTTTGCAGCCTAAGGATGTTAATGTACCAAAGGTTGCCAATATGGAATATGAAGATGCCATCACCGAACTTGATAAATTGAAGCTGGAACACAAAAAAGAGCTGGTCTATGATGACGATATCGAGGAAGGAGCCGTCGTCAAAACCAGTCCCAAGGCAGGTAAAACGATAAAAGAAGGTTCCACTGTCACCGTGTTTGTCAGTCAGGGCAAGGAAAAAACAGCATTTGCCGATTATGTTGGCGAAGATTATAACCAAATCAAAGATTTACTGGAAGAAGATGGATTTCAGGTTATTGGTTATGGAGAGTTTTCTGACAAACCAGAAGGACAAATTATTACACAAATACAGCCGAATGAAAATGATAAAGTTGTTCCCAGTGAAACAAGAGTTATATTCGAATATAGTAATGGACCCGAATTAACCTCGTTAAACAATTTAAAGGGGATGACCAAACAAGAGGCCGAATCCTATTTAGATGAACAGAATTTTAAGATGAACGTCAAAGAAGAACATTCTGATTCCGTGCCTGAAGGAGAGATCATCAAACAGGATCCCGAACCGGGTACACAGTTGGCAGAGGGGGCAACGGTTGATGTTTATGTTTCAACCGGACCAAAAGAAAAACCGCCCGTTTCCAAAAAAGTAACATTTACCGTTGCTTATAACCCTGATGAATCAGATGGTGAAGACGATCAGGATGACGAGGCAAATCAGGCCGACCAGGATAATCAGGAAGATGAGGATGACGGGGATGATCAGGATGTGGTACATGATGAAGATCAAAAAGTTGATCAGGATAAGAAAAAAGAGCAAACGGTAAAAATATATATAGATGATATGAATCATTCCATGTCCGAAGTCGCGGAACAAGAAACAATTTCAAAGGATACAGAGTTTACGATTACATTAACGATCGCACCTGATGATAAAGCTGAATATAAAGTGGTCAGAGATGAAGAAGTCGTGATTAATAAAACTGTTACCTATGAAGAGGGTGAATAAATGGCAAATGGTCGAATTATTAAAGCACTAAGTGGATTTTATTATGTGCAAACATCAGATGGCATTTACCAATGCAAAGGCCGTGGGGTTTTTCGCAACAAAAAAATCAGTCCACTAGTTGGTGACTTTGTCTCATTTTCCGCAGATAATCCTGATGAGGGCTACATTCAGGACATCAAGCCAAGAGAAAATGAGCTTGTCCGACCGCCAATCGCAAATATTGACCAAGCCATCATTGTCAGTTCCGCCATTATGCCAGATTTTAACCCATTACTACTTGACCGTTTTCTTGTGCTGATCGAGGCAAAAGGCATCCAGCCGGTATTATTTATCACGAAAATGGATGCAGTCAGTGATCAACAAAGGCGGGACATTGAGCAATATCAAATGGCCTACAAGCAGATCGGTTATCCGGTTGAATTATTGTCAATCAATGATCCAGCCGAATTAAAACGATTAAAAACGTATTTTTCCGGACGGGTGACTGTTTTTGCCGGGCAATCGGGGGTCGGCAAGTCATCATTGCTCAATGTCCTGAACCCTTCCTTGCTTTTGAAGACTGCAGATATTTCAAAAAGTCTTGGGAGAGGAAAGCATACGACAAGGCATGTGGAACTTTTAGATGTTTATGATGGGCTGGTTGCCGACACACCAGGGTTTAGCTCACTAGATTTTCAGGATATCGATCTTGATGAGCTGGCAGACTGTTTCCCGGAATTTCGCAGCCGGAAAGAGAACTGCAAATTTCGGGGGTGTATGCATTACAAAGAACCAAAATGCGCCATCAAACAGGCGGTTGCCGATGGAGACATAACCAAATTCCGTTATGAACACTATATACAGTTTTATGAAGAAATAAATTCAAGAAAGCCGAGGTATTAAAACGATGATGAAACTGGCACCTTCTATTCTTTCCGCTGATTTTGCAAAGCTTGGAGAGGAAATTCAGGACGTAGAAAAGGCAGGAGCAGATTATCTTCATGTTGATGTGATGGATGGCCATTTTGTACCGAATATAACCATTGGGCCATTAATTGTTGAGGCAATAAAGCCAGTCACATCCCTGCCATTGGATGTTCATTTGATGATTGAAAATCCGGATACGTATATTCCACAATTTGCCAAGGCAGGGGCATCGATCATTTCTGTCCATCAGGAGGCATGTACGCATCTGCACCGGACGATTCAATTAATTAAGGATCAGGGGGTAAAGGCAGGTGTCGTACTGAATCCGGCAACACCGGCAGAGATGATTAAGAGTATTTTAACAGACATTGATTTGGTATTATTGATGACAGTCAATCCTGGCTTTGGTGGACAAACATTTATTGACAGTGTGGTTGAGAAAATAAAACAAGTTGCGTTATGGAAAAAAGAGCTGGGTTTAACATTTGAAATTGAAGTGGATGGAGGAGTGAATTCACAAACTGCCAAGCGTTGTACAGATGCGGGTACAAATGTATTGGTTGCAGGTAGCGCTGTTTTCAACAAGAATGATCGCAGACAGGCTATGGAAGCAATTCGGAATGCGACCATGGAACAGGTGTAAGCTATGACGACTGTTGCAATTGTTGCTAATGGCCCTTGGGAACTGCTGCCGGATTTGTCGTTGTTTACCGGAAAAATAGATAAATGGATTGGGGCCGATCGTGGTGCACACCATTTACTCCTTAATGGGATTACACCTGACATTGCCGTGGGGGATTTCGATTCACTAACAAAGGTGGAACGGCAACTGGTCAAACGGCAGGTACGGGTATTTGAGCAATATCCGAGTGAAAAAGATTTGACAGATCTGGAACTGGCACTCGAAAAGGCATATACACTAAACCCGGAAACTATTTATTTATTTGGCGTAACTGGTGGCAGACTTGATCATTTCCTGATTAATATCCAAACATTATATACAATCATGGAAAAAGAGATTCTTGCCTTCATTGTTGATGCCAGCAATCAACTTCATATGGAAAAACCCGGCAGTCACACCATTACCAATGATGATACCTATCCTTATGTCTCATTTGTCCCATTCACCAAAGAGGTTCAAGATTTATCATTAGAGGGTTTTTATTATCCGCTTACCAATGAGACTATTTCATGGGGATCTACACGCTGCATATCAAACAAGCTTCTTTTAAAAAATGGTACTTTTTCGTTTAGGGCAGGCATACTATTAGTAATAAAGAGTCATGACGCCATTAATGATGTGCATTAAAAAAGTTAGCTGCGTTTGTTATCAGAGGAGGGGACTCATTGAAATTTTATACGATTAAACTCCCAAAGTTTATTGGCGGAATAGTTCGAGCTTGTATTGGTGTTTTTAAGAGAGATAAATGAGAGTGAGATTAGCTTTTGTCAATCTTGTTGGCAGAAGCTAGTTTTTTGTCCGGAAATTTTATATAGAGGAAAAGTGCATACGCCGCTGAGCTGGATGGGGCTCATTCAAATAGCAAAGTAATCCACTGGCGTTTTTAGATAATTTCCTAAACGCAGAAAAAGACACTCTATGCATGACGAGTGCCTTTTTGCTAGTCAAACTGATGCTAAGCTTTATGTTATGCGCGTTCTACTTTACCTGATTTAAGGGCACGTGCAGAAACATAAACACGTTTAGGTTTTCCGTCTACCATAACACGAACTTTTTGTACATTAGCTTTCCAATTTCGTTTATTGGCATTCATTGCGTGTGAACGATTGTTTCCACTACGAGTTTGACGTCCAGTTACAACACATTTTCTAGACATGTAAATCCCTCCTTACTGTTTACATGTGTCATTTCTTTTCATACTTATTCAATTTATCACAAGTACTCTTTCATTGCAATACAAACTTAAATTTGTGCCGAAAGAAAGCTTGACAATTAGAAAAAATTCATTCATTGTTAAATGCGTCATTTGGACAAGGGTACGCTTTCAAAAATGAATCGATTGTAGTAAACTATCGATATGATACGGGTATTAAAGGAGGATTATCATGTCCATAGAACTTAATACGAACGATGGCCATGTTACCATCACGAACGAGGTAATAGCAACAATTGCCGGTGGTGCAGCTGTCGAGTGTTACGGTATAGTGGGAATGGCATCCAAAAGTCAGATTAAGGATGGCTTGGCTGAAATGCTTCGGAAAGAGAACTTTTCCAAAGGGATCGTTGTCAGGCAGGAAGAAGATCGGCTTCATATTGATATGTATATTATTGTAAGTTATGGCACGAAAATATCAGTTGTTGCTCATAATGTTCAATCACAAGTAAAATATACATTAAACCAATCATTAGGATTATCAATTGATTCCGTTAACATTTATATCCAAGGAGTTCGTGTCGCCAGGGATTAACCTTTTTCCTCTTGCAATAGGTTCATAAAGGTTGGTTTTTGGTAATGAAGGAGGAACAGGTATGGTACGAGCGTTAGATGGCAAGACATTTGCACGAATGGTACTCTCTGGAGCACACCATTTAACGAATAACGCCAAAAAAATTGATGCATTAAATGTATTTCCGGTCCCGGACGGTGATACTGGAACAAATATGAATTTATCCATGACCTCGGGTGCGGATGAAGTAAAAAAGGTTGAGGCGGAGGCAATTTCGGAAGTGGCTAATGCTTTCGCTAAAGGTTTGCTGATGGGAGCAAGAGGTAATTCAGGGGTTATTCTGTCACAATTGTTCCGCGGCTTTGCGAAAAGTATGGAGAAAAAACAAACATTGTCATCCGAAGATTTGGCTGATGCGTTCGAACAGGGCGTCCGGACCGCATATAAAGCCGTGATGAAGCCTGTAGAAGGAACCATCTTGACGGTCGCCAAGGATGCTGCAGAAGTGGCCTTGACTGAATCTGAGCGGACAACAGATATTGTGGTTTTAATGGAACATGTTCTTAAGGAGGCTAAGGCATCATTAATACGAACACCCGAGCTTTTACCAGTATTAAAGGAAGTCGGAGTGGTCGATTCGGGCGGACAGGGATTGGTTACTATTTATGAAGGTTTTCTTGCTGCGTTAAAAGGAGAAGAGCTCCCTGAAGAAGAAGTGAGTGAATCCGAAATGGACGAAATGGTGAATGCACAGCACCATAAGTTGGCCCAGGATTTTATGGATACATCGGATATTAAATACGGATATTGTACCGAGTTCATGGTTAAATTTGATAAGAAAAAAACAAACAAACATCCATTTAATGAGGAGACATTCCGTAATGAATTGAGTGAACACGGGGACTCTCTGCTTGTTGTCGCGGATGATGAAATCGCAAAAGTCCATGTGCATGTCGAATATCCAGGCTATGTACTGACGATTGGTCAGAAATATGGCAGCCTGATTAACATGAAGATTGAGAACATGCGGGAGCAGCATACGGCAATTGTTGGGGAAAAGCAAGAGAAACCGGCTTCAACTAAAAAAGCGGAGTTTGCAATTGTAACGGTAGCAATGGGAAGTGGGATTGAGGAATTATTCACCAGTCTCGGGGCGACAGTTGTCATTGAAGGTGGACAAACGATGAACCCAAGTACTCAGGATATTACCGATGCGATTGCGAAGGCCAATGCCAAAAACGTATTGGTCTTACCGAATAACAAAAACATAGTGATGACAGCAGAGCAAGCAGCTGAACTTGCAGAAGATAACGTTGCGGTGGTTCCAACAAAAACAATTCCTCAAGGGATTGGTGCTATGTTAGCATTCCATCCAGGTGAAGACATATTGGCAAATAAAGAATTCATGGAACAGGCAGGCCAACAAGTAAAATCGGGACAGGTTACATATGCTGTTCGAGATACAAAAATTGACGGGATAACGATTGAGAATGGCAGCTTTATGGGAATTGCCGATGGAGAAATTAAGGCAACCGATAAGGACAAATCAAAGACGGTCAAAGCCTTGTTAAAAGAAATGATTACCGATGATGATGAGATTCTCACCATTTTGCAGGGGGAAGACGTTAGCGATGAAGAGGTAACGTCATTGGTAAACGATCTGGAAGCTGCTTATGAAGACATCGAAATCGAAGTGCATAATGGAAAACAACCGATTTATTCGTATATTTTGTCCGTGGAATAAATACTGTGTTTCCGGTAAACTAAAAATTCGCCTTTTAAGAAAGGCGAATTTTTTAAATTCTTGCGAGAAACGAATAAGGTATCATTTTTGTTTATAGGTTTCCTGTATATCTTTTTGTAAGCTTCGATTAATTATCGTCCGGCACCAACATTTAAGCTATCAAAAACATTGACAGCTGCTTGTGCTACTTGACAATCGTGCTCTACAGAACTTCCACTAACACCAACAGCCCCAACAACTTTTCCATCTTGGACAAGTGGATAGCCGCCACCAAATACAACAATTCTACCGTTATTAGTTGTATTAATTCCATATAGCTCGGCGTTTGGTACGGTAGCTTCTGCTAAATTTGAAGTTGGCATTTTTAGAGCAACAGAAGTCCATGCTTTGTTTTGGGAAATGTCGATACTTGCGAGCCAGGCATCATCCATACGATGGACGGCAATTAGGTTTCCGCCTTCATCCAAAATAGTAATAACCATATTTACGCCAATCTTTTGTGCTTCTTTTTCAGCACCGTCAATTAGCTGTTTTGCTAAATCCAAATTTACCATACCCATCATTATCTTCCTCCAACTTTAAATAATTAGTCATGTTGCGAAAAAATTACTTTAATGATCCATGCGGGTCAATGACGAATTTTCTTGCAATGCCTCCGTCAAATTTCTTATAGCCTTCTGGAGCTTCATCCAAGGAAATGACTGTGGCGTTAACAGCCTTGGCAATTTGTGCACGATCACTTAAGATCAACTTCATTAAATCACGATGATATTTCATTACTGGCGTTTGACCGGTGACAAAAGTATGTGCTTTTGCCCAGCCTAATCCGAATCTGATTTTGAGTGTTCCTTCTTTAGCATCAGCATCTTCTGCACCAGGGTCACCGGTTACATAAAGCCCCGGGATTCCCAGTCCGCCGCCCGCACGAGTAATTTGCATTACTGAATTTAGTACTGCTGCTGGAGCTTCGCCAGCGTTTTCTCCATGCCCACTTGCCTCAAAACCAACCGCATCAATGGCACAATCTACTTCCGGAACACCAAGAATTTGGTCAATTTGTTCTCCAATATCATCATGTACCCGTAAATTGATGGTTTCGCATCCAAAGCTTTCCGCTTGCTTTAGTCTCTCCTCGTTCATATCACCGACAATAACGGCAGCAGCACCCAATAATTGAGCAGAATGTGCAGCAGCTAATCCAACCGGACCAGCACCAGCAACGTATACGGATGATCCGGGTTTTACTCCGGCACTTACAGCTCCATGGTAACCGGTTGGAAAAATATCCGAAAGCATCGTCAAATCAAGAATTTTTTCCATTGCTTGATCTTTGTCAGGGAATTTTAATAGTTGAAAATCGGCATATGGAACCATGACATACTCAGACTGGCCACCTACCCAGCCACCCATGTCAACATATCCATACGCGGAACCGGGACGATCCGGATTCACATTTTCACAAATATGGGTATCTTGTCTCCGGCAACTCGGGCAGCGTCCACAAGCAATATTAAATGGAACTGAAACTAAATCGCCTTTTTTAATAAACTCGACATCGCGCCCTGTTTCCACGACTTCACCTGTGATTTCATGACCGAGTATAAGTCCGGACGGGGCAGTTGTTCGACCACGTACCATATGTTGGTCACTTCCGCAAATATTAGTTGTGATGACCTTTAAAATGACACCATGCTCACACTTTCTTCCAACGTTAAGTGGGTTAACCCCGGGTCCGTCCTTTAACATGAGCTCAGGAAAATCGATTGACTCGACCTCAACTACCCCTGGTTGTTTATAAACTACACCTCTGTTGGCCGTTACCATTTACATTCCTCCTTCATAGTTTGTATTTGGATTCGATGGTTATGTTTTAAAAATATTTATAACGTCCCCCTTTACAAAATATGCTTTCGTTTTCAAAGAAGCATGCTACTACTTATATCATAGGTGAGAACGCTGTTTTGGTAAAATAGCTAAAATTGATAATTGTTATCACCTGAATTGATACCCTGTATTTATACAGAATCCCCATTCAGTTTCTGTGATAAGTGATAATTTGAAGTAGATTATCTAACTTTCTGGGATCCTTGATCAAAAAGTTGTTCAAAATTGAGATCGTTAAAAACCGGTTTAATCATTGGATGTTGGACATGATTTGTAAATTCATGAATGGTCTCGATGAATTTTTCCATCGCATTGGTTAGATAGGTATCAGCTCGGTGTATAAACGTGGTGGTAATTTGACTATACTTGCTTGGAATTTCATGGCATTGGATGGCGCCTATCAATTCCAAATGGCTAACGGACGAATGGGGAACCAGACTAATGCCAAGACCAGCAATCACACTGCCCAAAATCGTTTCCATAGTTCCAAATTCCTTTGCTTTGGCGTTTATTACGCCCTCATTGCGCAGGAAACTTTCCAATCGGTTGCGGTAACTACATCCTGATTTAAAAACCAAAAGTGGTTTGTTTTTTAGATCATTAAAAGTGACCTCTTCATTAACAGAAATTAAAACCAGTTTTTCCTGGAAAACTTCAACTTGCTTAATCTCGGGATGTATATCAAATCCAGTAACAAAAGCTCCATCAAGTTTATAACGTAAAACCTGATCAATAAGGTCTTCTGTGACGCCGGTTTTAAGTGATAAATCAATATTGGAATAATTTTTGTGAAAGGCGGATAAAATCATCGGAAGTTTCACTACGGTCTCTACTGTCCCAATTTCGAGGGTACCTTTCGGATTATCCAATTCCTGAAATGCTTCTTCCATTTTGTCCAGCATGAACAATATTTTTTCTGTGTATGCTAAAAGTTTTTTTCCGTCAGAAGTCAACGTAGTTCCCCGACTATGTCGCTGAAACAATTGTGCCTGCAAATGAGATTCTAATGACTTAATTCTGGCTGTTACATGTGATTGAACGTAGCTTAGCTCTTCCGCGGCTTTGCTAATACTGCCATTACGAGCAACACTTTGAAAAATAAGCAAGTCTTTAATTTCCATTTACAACCCTCCTAATTATTCCAATTACACCCATTCTGTTTCAGTGATACAAGACATCTTATCTAATCATTATACAAGCGGTCAAATTCATTTTATAATAATTTTGAATATTAAACAAGCTACAATAGGTAGTTTCCGAACACTACAATTTATTTATGATTAAAAGGAGCATTCCATACTTATTCCAATATGAATGCTGAAATGAGAGGGGTTTTTTAGGGTCTGATATTATACTTAAAAAGAAAGTGGGATGGACGTATATGAACAGTAATAATGTGAACGTTAAACAAGTTATTGCTTTTAGTGGAGCTTTTATAGCATTTTGATAGGCTCGGGCTTCGCAACAGGGCAGGAAATCATGCAGTATTTTGTTGCATATGGATATATGGGTATTACTGGAGCAATAGCAGTTTTCCTCCTTTTCATGTATGTTGGAACCAGTTTTATAGTAACGGGGTATAAGTACAGATTTCCGAAACCTAATGACATTTACAAATATTACTGCGGAAAGACAATAGGTAAATTTTTTGATTACTTTTCAGTATTGTTTATTTATCTATCTTTTATTGTAATGATTGGAGGAGCCGGAGCCACCGTAAGACAGCAATTTGAACTTCCGGTTTCAATAGGTGGTATAGGATTGGCCTTACTTGCCGGGGTTACAGTGGTATTTGGACTTAACAGAATAGTTGATGTAATCGGTAAGATTGGGCCAACAATATGTGTTTTAGCTATATTATTGGGAATATCAGCTATTATCATGAATCCTTCTGGTTTAAGTCTGGCAAATCAGATCATACCTCATTTAGATTTATTGCAGGCATCAAGTAATTGGCTGTTCGCAGCAGGTTCATATGTAGGATTTTGTATGCTGTGGCTGGCTGCATTTTTGTCTACAATGGGAGCAACAGCAGTAAACAAGAAAACAGCATCTCTTGGTGCAATTTTTGGAGCACTTGGTTTTTCAGCAGCTATCATAGTGGTATCCTTGGGACTTATGGCAAATATTCAGCAAGTCGAAGGATCTTTAGTGCCCTCATTAATTTTAGCAGAAAACATCCATCCCAGTATAGCAATAATATTTTCATTGATAGTTTTAGCAGCAATTTACTCAACAGCTGTGCCGCTGCTTTGGACAGTTTCATCCAAAATTGCAAATGAAAAGAGTAGTAAGTTTAAATATGTTACGCTAATACTAGCAGTAATAGGAACTTTTGTTGGATTATATGTCTCGTTTGACAGGCTTGTAAATATTGTTTATGTAATTAACGGATACGTGGGGATACTCTTATTAGCTTTAATGATTATAAAAAGCATAAATAATGTTATCGAGGATAAAAAAATTAAAAATGGAAGGTCGCTTGAAACGAAAAGTAACATAAGGTGAGAGATACCTCTCTAAACTCAAATGTGCAAATTATCATAGTAATCATATGGATTATTTCGTTCGTGAATCAGTAAGGCTGATGGGAGACATCTATTTCCATCATTATACTAGACGGCAGATCATCCATATAATAAATATTGACCATTTAATTATGATACTATTTTCTAGCTGGGAAATAACAGTAACCAGAATATGTTGGTGAAACACGAAACAGTGGTTATTATGCAAGCGTTTACTAAAGTCCAAAATTAAATACGAGGTGGAAACGATGACGAAACATTATGATGTTATTGTAGTTGGTGCTGGTTCCATGGGAATGGCTGCAGGATATTATTTAGCCAGGCAAGGAGTAAAGGTTTTACTTATCGACTCCTTTGATCCGCCGCATGATCAGGGCAGTCATGCCGGCGATACCCGAATTATTCGTCACGCATACGGAGAAGGGAGAGAGTATGTTCCCCTGGCACTTCGATCACAAGTGTTATGGGATGAATTGGAAAAAAAGACACACCATAAAATTTTTCTGCAGTCCGGCGCCATGGGTTTTGGGGTAAAAGGAAATGCCCCATTTATTGATGAGGCGATTGCCAGTGGGAAAGAATATAATTTGGATGTCGAGCATTTCACTGGAGCGGAGCTAAATGAACGTTTTCCGGGCTTGTATGTACCAGATGATTACGCGGCTTTCTATGAGCCAAATTCAGGATTTTTGTTTAGTGAAAACTGTATCCAGGCATACCGGGAACTGGGGAAATTTCATGGAGCTGAGTTTTCTGTAAATGATCCCGTAAAAGACATTAAGGTGTATGATGATTCCGTAAAAGTAATTACCGGGAAGGGAACATTTACTGCAGATAGGTTAATTATCAGTGCTGGCTCCTGGAGTGGAAAATTGGCTTCCAAAGTAGGACTCGATTTACCACTTGTTCCAACTCGTCAGCCTGTTGCGTGGTTTGAGCCTAATGAAACATTATTCCATGCGAACGAATTCCCTACATTTATGGTTGAAGTACCAAACGGTAATAACAGAGCGATATATTATGGTTTTCCAACGTTTGGCGGATGCGGTGTCAAGGTAGGAAGACATGAGTATGTTGATGCGGTTGATCCAGACACAATGAATCGTGAATTCGGGTTTAAAGAAACAGATGAAGGTCATATACGCGAATTCTTGGATAAATTCATGCCCAAAGCATCAGGAGCTTTGAAAAAAGGTGTCATCTGTATGTATACAAGAACCCCGGATGGTCACTTTATCATTGATAAGCATCCGGAGCATTCTCATATTTCCATTGCGGCCGGATTCTCTGGACATGGATTTAAATTTGCAAGTGTAGTAGGAGAGATTTTATCACAATTGGCTGTCTCGGGGAAAACCGACCATGACATTTCTATCTTTCGGTTAAATCGACCAGGCCTGACAAAATCTACTGGAGCAAAAAAAGCTGGAAAAAGTTTGGTTAATTAAAGCTTGTTTAGCATTAAAATACATTTACATGATCAATAAATAGTTGGAAAGATCAGACGATGCGATAACTATGGATACTATGCATAATCTAAACAATGATTATCATAGTATTTTTTGTTATAATATACAATAGAAACATAGACGCAAAAAATTAGGTGGTGTTGATCAATGAAATATAACTCAGTGTTTGATATCATTGGTCCGGTAATGATTGGACCATCCAGCTCACATACAGCAGGTGCTGCCCGGATCGGCAAAGCAGCCCGTAATTTGTTTGGTGCAGAACCAACATGGGCGAAAATCCATTTATACGAATCTTTTGCCAAGACATATAAGGGGCACGGGACCGATTTTGCTTTGGCCGGTGGACTACTTGGATTTGATACAGACGATCCCCGGATGAGTAAAGCACTTGATATTGCCCACGAGAAAAATATCAAGATAGAATTTATAGAAGATGATGCAAAGGCGCACCATCCCAATACAGCTAGATTAATAATTGGAAATGATGCAGACAAACTGGAACTGGTCGGTATTTCAATTGGCGGTGGAAAAGTAGAAATAACCGAATTAAATGGATTTGAATTGCGACTGTCCGGCAATCACCCGGCAATTCTAATTATGCACAATGATCGATTCGGGGCGATTGCTTCGGTAACCAGAATCCTGGCAAAACATGAAATCAATATTGGGCATATGGAAGTGAATCGGAAAGATGTCGGCAAAGAAGCTTTAATGGTTATTGAGGTAGATCAGAATATGGAGGATTGGATATTGCAAGAACTGGAGAATGCCGATCACATCTTGCAAATCGCAAAAATTGATTCTTAAATAGGGAAAGGAGTGGGTTTCATGTTTCGTACAGTTGCTGAATTAGTAGAACAAGCTGAGCAAGATAATATATTAATTTCCGAAGTAATGATTCGTCAGGAAATGGATGTGAAGAATGTTTCCCGAGACGAGATTTTTCGAAATATGGAAAACAATCTTCAAGTGATGGAAAATGCCATTGATCAGGCATTGGAAGGTGTGGAGTCGGTAACCGGGTTAACGGGTGGGGATGCAGTATTAATTCAAAACTATATGCGGGAAAAGACACCGCTTTCCGGAAATTTATTGCTTGATGCTGTCAGTAAGGCAATGGGGACGAATGAAGTGAATGCAGCGATGGGCACGATTTGTGCAACACCAACCGCTGGAAGTGCGGGCTGTGTGCCGGGTACACTATTTGCAGTAAAAAATCAACTAAATCCAACCCGTGAACAAATGATCCGCTATTTATTTACGGCTGGAGCATTTGGCTTTGTTGTGGCCAATAACGCCTTTATTTCCGGGGCTGCAGGCGGCTGTCAGGCGGAGGTGGGTTCAGCAGGTGCAATGGCCTCTGCGGCGATTGTGGAAATGGCTGGTGGAACGCCACAACAATCGGCTGATGCATTTGCAATGACCCTGAAAAACATGCTCGGCCTTGTCTGTGACCCTGTTGCCGGATTGGTTGAGGTTCCATGTGTCAAACGGAATGCCGCGGGATCCTCACTTGCTATTGTGTCCGCCGACATGGCGCTTGCCGGAGTAACCAGCAGGATCCCATGTGATGAAGTAATCGGTGCCATGTACCGGATTGGTAAAACGATGCCAACCGCTTTACGTGAAACAGGAGAAGGCGGCCTGGCTGCGACCCCAACAGGTCAAGCGATGAAAGAAAAAATTTTTGGTATGGCTGATACAAAGGCGTAAGCGGAATAGAACGTAATGAATTATACTTTCTTCTTACAGCGAAAGAGTGATATCCATTGTTAAAACAAACCATAGATACAATTAAAGGTGTGGGCGAAAAACTTGCCGAAGATTTGGCCGTACTAAACATTAAGACGGTAGAAGATTTATTGTTTTATTTTCCCTATCGATACGATGTGTTTGAAATCAAACCACTTCAGGAATTAATCCATGATGATAAGGTAACCATTGAGGGGAAGGTGATTCATCCACCTTCCCTCACTTTTTATGGAAAACGGAAATCCCGGCTTGCTTTTACCTTGGAAGTGGAAGGGGTGGCGGTCAAGGCGGTCATGTTTAATCGGGCTTTTGCCAAAAAACAAATTCAACCAAATGATATCATGACGCTTACTGGAAAATGGGATGCGCATCGCTTGCAAATTACTGTCAGTCAATATAAGAAAGGCCATGTAGACCAGCAAGCCACCATCCAGCCATTTTATTCATTAAAAGGCGACATAACAAATATACGGTTAAAAAAGGTAATTAAACAGGCGCTTGATGATTATGGTGACCATGTGGAGGAAATTTTACCAACGAGCTATTTGGATGCTTATAAACTGCCGGATCGTGCAAGTGCATTACGCACCATGCATTATCCGGAAAATCGTGTCAAACTTAAACATGCACGTCGCCGTTTTACATATGAAGAATTTCTGTTGTTTCAATTAAAAATGCAGTTATTACGGAAAATGAAGCGGGAGGCAACTCAGGGAAATGCCCAAAATTATGATACGAAAGAATTGGCAGCATTCATTCATCAATTCCCGTTTTCCCTTACCAAGGCACAACAACGATCACTTAACCAGATTTTGACGGATATGAAATCACCATACCGTATGAACCGGTTACTGCAAGGTGACGTTGGTTCCGGAAAAACAGCTGTTGCCGCCATTTGTCTGTATGGATCAATAACTGCTGGCAAACAAGGGGCATTAATGGTGCCGACCGAAATTTTGGCGGAACAGCATTATGCATCCCTGTGTGAATTGTTCGGGGAAAAAGCAAATATTGCACTATTAACCGGTTCCGTAAAAGGAAAAAAACGCAACGAGATTCTTGCGGCAATTGAAGCAGCTGATATTGATATTATTGTTGGAACCCATGCCCTAATCCAGGATGATGTGTTCTTTGCCGATTTGGGACTAGCTATCGTTGATGAGCAGCATCGGTTTGGTGTGGAACAACGGCGGACATTACGGGACAAAGGTCTTCATCCCGATGTGTTATTCATGACGGCGACACCGATACCGCGAACACTTGCTATTACCTCGTTTGGTGATATGGATGTCTCGGTGATTGACGAAATGCCTTCAGGGAGAAAAGAAATTGCAACCTACTGGGCAAAGGAAAATACCTTGGAGCGAATCCTGCAATTTATTCAACATCGGATTTCTTATGGGGAACAGGCCTATGTGATTTGTCCATTGATTGAGGAATCGGATAAATTGGATATTCAGGATGCTGTCGATTTATATGAACAACTACGCGCATTTTATCCACCGTCTATCAAGGTCGGTTTGATGCATGGCCGGCTTCATCCGGATGAGAAAGAGGCGGTAATGAAGCAGTTCGCCGAAAACGTGATTCAAGTATTGGTATCGACAACTGTAGTGGAAGTTGGCGTCAATGTTCCCAATGCCACCATCATGGTTATTTATGATGCGGAACGATTTGGCTTGTCCCAACTACATCAATTACGGGGGCGGGTTGGCCGGGGGGATAAGCAAAGCTATTGTATTTTGATTGCCGAGCCTAAAGGAGAAATTGGCAAGGAACGAATGCGGATTATGACTGAGACCAATAATGGCTTTGAACTGTCGGAACAAGATTTAAAGCTTCGTGGTCCAGGTGATTTCTTTGGCAAAAAACAAAGCGGCGTTCCCGAATTTAAGGTTGCTGATATGATCCATGATTACCGTGCATTGGAAACAGCCAGAAATGATGCCCAGGAGATTATTGAAGCCAATTTGTTGGAACGCGATACCTTTTCTCGTTTGAAAGCAATGCTTATGCAAGATGATGTTTTCTCAAAAAAGCTTGATTAACAAATTCTTGCAAAATAAAAAGTGGTATTATATATTACTATTAGTACCAAGTCCTAATTCTAAATCGGTATGGGTGAATAGGACTAATAGTAGTGGATGGTGTCCGAAATGAAACGTACGAAAACAGAACGACAACGTTTATTGAAAGAAACAATTGAACATACACCGTTTATCACTGACGAGGAATTATCGCAAATATTTTCCGTCAGCATTCAAACCATTCGTCTGGATCGCATGGAACTTGCTATTCCGGAGGTGCGCAAACGAATCCGCTCGGTTGCGGCTAATCAGTGGAATGAAACGGTGAAGGCACTGCCGCTGGATGAAGTAATCGGAGAAATTATTGATTTAGAATTGGATAAGCGCGCCATTTCGATTTTAAAAATTAAACGCGAACATGTTTTTTCCCGAAATAAAATTGCTCGTGGACATCATTTGTTTGCCCAGGCCAATTCACTTGCAGTAGCAGTTATCAATGATGACCTGGCATTAACCGCCAAGTCTGAATTGAAATTTACTCGACAGGTAACGGAAGGGGAACGTGTTGTTGCCAAAGCATTTGTTGAAGAGGTAAAGGATAATGGTCAAACGACAGTACTTGTTAATAGTTTTGTTGACCAGGAAATCGTGTTTACCGGATCATTTCATATGTACCGATCAAATGGATAACAGGGTATACAAACATTCATAGTATGTTAAACAGGAAACAAAAAGGGAGCAGGTCAGATGAAAATAGCAATTGACGCGATGGGAGGTGACCATGCACCAAAAGAAATTGTACTTGGTGCAATGGATGCCATCAAGGAAATCGACAACTTAGAGATTACATTAATTGGGGATCAGGAAAAAATCAATCCCATATTAACTAATGACCGCATTAACGTGATTCATACTACCGAGGTTATTACAGGTGAAGATGAGCCAGTCCGGGCCGTTCGCCGGAAAAAGAATTCCTCGCTCGTATTGATGGCCAAAGAGGTGAAGGAACAACGTGCGGATGCCTGTATTTCAGCGGGGAATACCGGGGCATTAATGAGTGCCGGCTTGTTTGTTGTTGGCCGTATTCCCGGCATTGACCGCCCGGCATTAAGTCCGACACTGCCAACCATTGACGGAAAAGGATTTTTACTATTGGATGTAGGCGCAAATGTTGATGCAAAAGCACACCATTTAGTACAATATGCCATTATGGGATCGATTTATACTGAAAAAGTCCGTTCGATTAATCATCCAACAGTTGGACTTTTGAATGTTGGAACGGAAGATGGTAAAGGAAACGATCTTACAAAAAAAGCATTTATTCAGTTAAAAGAGGCTCCGGTTAATTTTATCGGCAATGTGGAAGCCAGGGATATTTTAAACGGTGTTGCCGATGTAGTCGTAACCGATGGCTTCAGTGGGAATATTGCATTAAAAACAGTGGAAGGTACCGCACTTTCCATGTTTTCGATGATTAAACAAACATTTATGTCCTCATTTAAAACAAAACTTGCGGCAGCAATGGTCAAACAGGATTTGAAAGGACTTAAAACGAAACTCGATTATTCGGAATATGGCGGTGCTGGTTTGTTTGGCTTGGCCGCCCCGGTGATTAAAGCACATGGCTCCTCAAATCGCAGGGCTATATTTAATGCAATTAAACAAGCGAGCCATATGATTGATAACCATGTAACAGATACAATTAAGCAAACAATCGTTTCTGCCAACGAAGAAGGAGGAAATTAAATGAAACGTGTAGCATTTATGTTTCCAGGTCAAGGTTCACAAACTGTCGGAATGGGCAAAGTGTTTTACGATCAGTATCCGGAAATACAAGCATTATATGAAGATGCGGATAAGGCATTGGGTTTCTCATTGTCAGATCTTATGTTTAATGGACCAGAAGAAACCCTGACCTTGACCGAAAATGCGCAACCAGCACTGTTACTATCAAGTATTGCAATCCATACGTTGCTAATCAAAGAAGAAATTCAACCAGTAATGACGGTGGGGCATAGCCTTGGTGAATACAGTGCGCTGGTTGCAGCCGGTGCTTTATCACTGGAAGATGCACTGCCATTAGTGAATACTCGCGGTCGATTAATGGAAGAAGCATATCCGGCCGGAAAAGGTGCGATGGCTGCCGTATTGGGAATGAAGCAAGAAGATATTGAGACGGTTTTACAAGAATTATCCGATGACGAAATAGTTGATATCGCCAATTTGAATTGTCCGGGACAAATTGTAATTTCCGGTACAAAAGCAGGAATTGACGAGGCGGCGGCGAAATTAAAAGAGAGTGGCGCAAAACGTGTCCTGCCACTAAATGTGAGTGGACCATTTCATTCCCGGCTGATGAAATCCGCCAATGAACAATTTGCCAGGAAGTTGGACGAGGTCAAGATCACGGAAGCAAGCGTTCCTGTTTATGCTAATGTAACAGCTGCACCCGTGACAGATAACGATGAGATTAAAGAACTTTTACTGAAACAGCTTTATTCACCTGTCCGTTTTGAGGAATCCATCCGGCATATGCTAAATGAAGGCATCGATGCATTTGTAGAAGTGGGGAATGGGAAAGTATTAAGCGGGCTGGTTAGAAAAATTAGCCGGAGAACAAAAACGTTTGCCGTTCAGGACCAGGAGTCATTGGATGCGTTTATTTCCTGGTATAAGGAGGAATCCTGATGTTGTTGGAAGGGAAAACTGCGCTGGTAACCGGTGCATCACGTGGTATCGGTCGTGCCATTGCATTGGAATTGGCCAGACAAGGTGCCAATGTTACTGTGAATTACGCTGGAAATGAAGCAAAGGCACAAATGGTAGTTGAAGAAATTCAAAAGTTGGGCGCCAAAGCTTTTAAAGTGAAAGCTGATGTGACCAATGAAGCAGATGTTAAAGATATGGTGAAACAAATTATTAGTGAATTCGGCAGTCTGGATATACTGATTAACAATGCTGGAATAACTCGTGACAATCTATTAATGCGTATGAAAGAGGAAGAATTTGATCAAGTTATTAACACCAATTTAAAAGGCGTCTTCATTTGCACCAAAGCCGTTACCAGACAAATGATGAAGCAGCGTAATGGAAAGATCGTAAATGTTGCCTCTGTCGTCGGTGTCAGCGGGAATCCTGGACAGGCCAACTATGTCGCTGCTAAAGCTGGTGTGATTGGTTTAACCAAAACTGCTGCGAAAGAATTGGCATCACGGAATATTTTTGTCAATGCGGTTGCACCAGGCTTTATTTCAACCGATATGACCGATGCATTGACAGATGAACAACGTAAAGGCATGCATGATCTGATTCCACTGGGTAAATTGGGAGAGCCGGAAGATGTGGCCAAAGTTGTCCGTTTCCTTGCCTCAGACGATGCCAATTATATCACTGGACAAACCATTCATGTAGATGGCGGAATGGTGATGGGATAGCAGAAATAAAGGGCCTTAAAAGAGTTTTAATGCTTTTCAAGATGTATAAGCTATGCTAAGCTAAGAAAGGTCTTAATAAGATTACCTTTGAAAGGGGGTGAACGGTGTGGCAGACGTATTTGATCGTGTAAAAGATATCATTGTCGACAAACTTGATGTGGAAGAATCAAAGGTAACATTAGAAGCTTCTTTCAAAGATGATCTTGATGCAGATTCATTGGACGTAGTTGAACTTGTCATGGAATTGGAAGATGAATTTGATATGGAAATTGCGGATGAAGAAGCAGAGAAAATTAATACAGTAGGTGATGCTGTTGACTACATAAACAGTACCCAATCTTAATAATTTGTGATGTGAATTTTACAAGAAAAGTCTCGCGTAATGCGAGGCTTTTAAGCATACTTGATACCTAAACGATATTGAAGCAGGTGACATAATGGATGTTGCAAAATTGGAGAAAACATTGGGTATTACATTTCATGATCATAGTTTAATCAAATTGGCTTTTACACATTCATCCTATGTGAATGAGCATCGAGGGGAAGTATTTTCGGATAATGAACGGCTGGAATTTTTGGGTGATGCGGTCCTGGAATTGGCAGTTTCCCAATACTTGTATCGCAAAAACCCTAAAATGCCTGAAGGGGAGATGACCAAATTACGCGCGGCAATTGTATGCGAGCCTTCCCTTCACCATTTTGCCCGTGATTTGGAATTTGGTGATCAGCTATCACTTGGCAAGGGAGAAGAACAAACAGGCGGACGCGAGCGACCAGCCATCCTTGCTGATGCATTTGAAGCGTTCCTGGGTGCATTGTATCTGGATCAAGGGTTTGATACAGTATTACAATTTATGAACAAATTTATTTTTCCGAAGTTAACCACTGGTGCCTTTTCGCATGCGATGGATTATAAAAGCCAATTACAGGAGCTTGTACAACAATACCCAAATGCTACAGTTGAATACCACATAGTTGAAGAAAAAGGACCGTCACATGATAGAGAGTTTGTTTCTGAAGTCACGTTCCGGGGAAAAGTTTCCGGTCGTGGAATTGGCCGGACCAAAAAAGAAGCAGAACAACGCGCGGCCAAACATGCGTTGGATGCGTTTAATCAATAAGTTAAAAGGCTGTTTTTTACAATGTAAATGACAGCCTTTTGCCCATATAGTTATTCTATAGTCTGTAAAACGGCTTTATAAATGAGGCGCGACGGCTGTGGTCTTGTCCAAGGGTATAAAACCTACTGTCCTTGACCTTTTCTCACCGATTTTAATTCATCGATAAATGCATGGGTTTCGGATGGGCTTAATTGGCCTTTTTGTTTAACCATATCATACATGAATTTTAAATCCTCGTATTTGTCCAAGTCATAGTCTTCAGGATCCATGATCGATCGATTAACGACCCCAAGTGTTTCTGCTAAATCATCCAAAATTATTTTTAAGTTTTCTGTGGAAGGATTTTCTAACCCCATATAATCACTCCTGTTTTAAAGTTTCATTTGAATAGTAACGATAAATATGTACGATGGCGGTCTTGCGCTTCTTTTGTCTCTTCCTTTATGATAAAATAAATGCGGTAAAATGCCAAATACTATTTTTTGTTTGGCATCTGGAAAGTAGTCGGGGTTCAGCATTGTTGGATAAAGAAAAGGCTATATTGCCGGCTTTTTATCTGATCTCTTATACCTGACTTAGTTAAGGAGAATGACTATGTATTTAAAACGGTTGGAAAGTGTTGGTTTTAAATCTTTTGCGGAACGGATCAATGTTGATTTTGTCCCGGGCGTAACAGCGGTGGTTGGACCGAATGGAAGCGGCAAAAGCAATATCACCGATGCCCTTCGCTGGGTGCTTGGGGAACAATCCGCCAAATCTTTGCGTGGCTCGAAGATGGAAGATATTATCTTTCAAGGCAGTGACACAAGAAAACCGTTGAATGTTGCTGAAGTCACCCTGGTGCTGGATAACGCTGATCAAACGTTACCACTTGATTATGATGAGGTTAGTGTGATGCGCCGTGTTTATCGGTCAGGGGACAGCGAATTTTATATCAATAAGCAAGCCTGTCGCTTAAAGGATATTGTTGATCTATTTATGGACTCCGGGCTTGGCAGGGAGGCTTTTTCGATTATTAGTCAAGGCAAGGTGGAGGAAATCTTAAGCTCCAAAGCTGAGGAACGCCGGACTATTTTTGAAGAAGCGGCAGGAGTATTAAAATATAAACAGCGAAAAAAGAAAGCCGAATATAAATTAGCTGAAACGCAGGAAAACTTAAATCGCGTAGAAGATATTATTCATGAAATACAACAACAAATGGAACCGTTACAGGAGCAAGCAAGCACGGCACAGACATATCTGGAACAAAAAGAGCAATTAAAAGAACAGGAAATTTCCCTGCTCATTGCGGAAATTGAGCAATTACATGGAGAATGGAAAGCGCTACTTGCTGAAATTGAAAACAAAAAACGAAAGGAAGTAGCTTTAACAACAGAGATTCAGCAAAAAGAAGCAAAAGTGGAAGATGAAAGGAATTACATTGCAGATTTGGATGAACGGATTGAGGTATTCCAATCATCACTGTTATCTATCACCCAAGAGCTGGAACAATTTGAGGGAAAAAAACAGCTCCTCAATGAACGAATCAAGCATTTCACGGAAAACAAGGCAGAATTGGAAACACAGCAGCAGGAAACAGTCGAACGTATGAAAAAAATAGCAGAACAATTGACAGCGGAAAAGCAGAAACTAAAAGAGCTGACAAACCAACATGCGGAAACAAAGCAAAAAGCTGAACAACTTGAAAAACAATTAAACATGGAAGAAGAAAATATTGCCGAAAAAATTGAAGGATTAAAAGCCGATTATATTGAGTGTCTTAATGATCAGGCAGCAAAACGGAATGAAAAACATTCCATACAGCAACAACTGCAGCAAATTAATGTAAAAAAAGAAAAACAGGCGGAAAAATTTGCTGATCTTTTAGCAGCCAGAGAAAATTTAGCTAACAAGCAGCAGGAGATCAACCATATCCTTCAACAAAAACAACAGGACGTTCAGAATAAAGAAGCGTCCATTCAAACAATAAAAAATAATTTGGAACGAGCACGAAGCCATTTCCAAGAGTCACAGACAAAACTTTACCAAGGCTATCAGTACATTGAAAAATTAAAGTCCAAAAAAGAAATGCTTGAAGAAATGAAAGAGGATTTTCAAGGATTTTTTAATGGTGTAAAGGCGGTTTTAAAGGCACGGGAAGAACAAAAGCTTGATATGATCTATGGTGCCGTCATTGAATTGGTTGATGTGCCCAAAAATTATCTAACGGCAATCGAAACGGTGCTTGGTGGACAGGCGCAGCATATTGTGGTTGCAGATGATGTTGCTGCAAGAAAAGCCATTGCCTGGTTGAAACAGACCAACAAGGGACGTGCCACCTTTTTGCCGCTAGCTTCCATTCAGCCGAGATACATCGCTTCAGATTTATTGGCAAAGGTAAAACAACATCAGGGATATGTGGGCGTTGCAGCTGATCTGGTTTCTTGTAATCAGGCTTATCAAAAAGCGGTTCGACATTTAATGGGGCATGTATTAATAGCTAAAACATTAAAAGACGCAAATGAAATTGCCAAAGTTGCCATGAGAAAATTCAGAGTGGTTACCCTGGAAGGAGACGTGGTTAACCCAGGTGGTTCAATGTCTGGCGGGGCGCAAAAGAAAACGAATCAATCCTTGTTTACAAGGGAGAAAGATTTACAGGAATTAACGCAAAAGCTTGAGGAATTTCAACAGCGGACAACGGCGTTTGCATCCGGTGTAAAAAAAGAAAAACAGACGGTCGAACAATTGGAAACAGAACTGGAGGCAGGGAGAAAACAACTGGAAAGCGGGCGAAAAGTGTTACAGGATATCCAGGCAGAATCAAGAGAAATAGAGCTAAAACAAGCATCATTAAATGAAAATTTGACGATGTATGATCAAGATAAACGCCAATTTGACCAGGACGTTGATCAGCTTAAGCAACGGGAAACAGTCTTATCCGATGAACTAACAAAAATCGAGCACCAATTAACCACTACCCAGCAGCAAATTGATGAACTAACCGAACAGGACGCAGCTTTTCGGGAAAACCAGGAACAAATGCTTACACGTTATCATGCCTATCAAGTAAGCCTTGCCGAGCAGGAAGAACGTCTGAAAAGCCAACGTGAAAAAACCACCTCATGTAATAAACAATTACAGGAACTAACCGAACAAAACGACCTGTATACAACCAAACTGGCCGAGTTAACAGATTTAAATGAAAGTGATATGACTGAAGAAGAAATAGATCAACATATTCAGGAAAAACAGGATGAAAAAGGACAAATCACGGAAAAGATCCAGGAAATGCGAACGGATCGCACCGGACGTACCCAACGGATTCAGGATCAGGAACGGGAAATAAAAGAAGCAAATAAACACCATCAAGCGTTTGTAACTACAATCCAGGAAAAAGAGGTTAAAGCAAACCGGTTGGATGTGGAACTGGAAAATCGGCTGTCCCGTTTGCAGACAGAATATACACTTACATTTGAACGCGCCAAACAAACATATAAGAAGGCTGCGGATACAACAAAGGCCAACGAGCGTGTGGAACAGTTAAAACAATCGATTGATCGCTTGGGTAATGTAAACCTGGGAGCGATTGAAGAATACGAGCGTATTTCAGAACGGTACGATTTCTTATCGGAACAGAAAAATGATTTGGTTGAAGCAAAACAAACTCTGTACCAAGTGATCGCTGAAATGGATGCAGAAATGGAAAATCGTTTTTCAACTACTTTTTCACAAATTCAAGTGGAATTTACGACCGTATTCAAAGAATTATTCGGTGGCGGACGAGCTGCTTTAAAATTAACCGATCCGAAAAATTTGCTTGATACGGGGGTTGATATCATCGCCGAGCCTCCAGGTAAAAAGTTACAGCATCTTGGCTTGTTATCCGGTGGTGAACGCGCCTTGACCGCAATTGCTTTATTGTTTGCGATTTTACGTGTGCGGCCGGTACCATTTTGTGTGCTTGATGAAGTAGAAGCCGCTCTCGACGAAGCGAATGTCGTCCGGTTTGCCAAATATGTAAAAATGTATAGTAAACAAACACAATTCATTGTAATTACCCACCGAAAAGGTACGATGGAGGAAGCGGACGTCTTGTATGGGGTGACGATGCAGGAATCAGGTGTTTCCCGATTGGTATCGGTTCGACTGGAAGATACCGAGGAATTAATTACGACATAAAGGGATGTGTGAATGATGGGTTTCATGGATTCATTGAAAAAGAAATTCAAACAAAGTGATACAGAAGAAGTGTCAACGAAGTATAAAGAAGGAATGAAAAAGACGCGCGGTTCATTTTCCGGAAAAATAAACGATTTAATTGCCCGTTATCGGAAAGTGGATGAAGATTTTTTTGAAGAGCTGGAGGAAGTGTTGATAGCTGCCGATGTTGGTGTGACGACCGTGATGGATTTGATTGATGAATTGAAAATGGAAGTAAAGCGGCAAAACATCAAAGATACCAAAGAAGTAAAAGAAGTCATTTCCGAGAAGCTTGTCGATATCTATTATGGTGAGGAAGATGACGAAATCGAGGGACTTAACCTGCGAGAAGGGGAATTAACGGTTATTCTGGTCGTAGGTGTCAATGGGGTTGGTAAAACAACGTCAATTGGCAAGCTTGCCTATCAATTAAAACAGGATGGAAAAAAGGTAATCCTGGCAGCCGGGGATACTTTCCGAGCCGGGGCAATTGAACAGTTGGAGGAATGGGGCAAGCGAGCCGACGTCGATGTCATTAAGCAAAATGCCGGCAGCGATCCGGCGGCAGTCATTTTCGATGGTATTAAAGCAGCCAAATCACGAAAAGCGGATGTTCTTATTTGTGATACGGCGGGACGGTTGCAAAACAAAGTCAACTTAATGAATGAACTTGCCAAAGTAAAAAGAGTCATTGAAAAAGAAGTGCCCGGTGCGCCGCATGAAGTATTGCTGGTATTGGATGCAACAACCGGACAAAATGCCATGAGTCAGGCTAAAACATTTTCTCAAAGCACAGATGTATCCGGCATTGTGCTGACGAAGCTTGATGGTACAGCCAAAGGCGGGATTGTTCTGGCCATTCGGCATGAATTGCATATCCCGGTGAAATATGTGGGGTTGGGTGAGCAGGTAGATGATTTACAAGCATTCGATGCCAACGCTTTTGTTTATGGTTTGTTTGCGGATTTGCTTGAAGAAGAGAGCGAGTAATGGTAGTATAGATTGTAAAGTGAAAGCACTTAACAAGGGGTGAGATCCAGATTGTTGGAAAAGACGACACGCATCAATTATTTATTTGATTTTTATCAGGCATTATTAACCCCTAAACAACAAAGTTATATGGATATGTATTATTTGGAAGACTATTCATTAGGTGAAATCTCCGAACTGTCCCAAGTGTCTCGACAAGCTGTATATGATAATATTAAACGGACTGAGACGATGCTTGAAACCTATGAAAAGAAATTACATTTATATGAAAAATTCGAGCAGCGCGCAAAACTGCTGGATAAATTGGAACATACAACAAAAGAAAAGTCTGTTTTGGACATTGTTAAACAATTAAAAGAATTAGATTAGGGGGACACCTTCTATGGCATTTGAAGGACTTTCCGACCGCCTGCAAAAGACAATAAAGAAAATAACAGGTAAAGGTAAAGTAAGTGAGCAAGATGTTAAAGAAATGACACGCGAAGTTCGTCTTGCTTTACTGGAAGCTGATGTCAATTTCAAAGTGGTTAAAGATTTAATTAAACGGATCAAGGAACGTGCAATCGGGCAGGAAGTAATGGATAGCCTGACACCCGGTCAGCAGGTTATTAAGGTCGTAAAGGAAGAATTGACTGAACTGATGGGTGGAGAGCAAAGCAAGATTGCTGTGGCTGAGAAATCACCTACAGTTATTATGATGGTTGGTTTGCAAGGTGCCGGTAAAACGACAACGACCGGCAAGCTTGCCAATCTATTACGAAAAAAACACAATCGTAATCCATTATTGGTTGCTTGTGATGTGTACCGCCCGGCGGCGATCAAGCAGCTGGAAACGTTGGGTACGCAATTAAATATGCCGGTATTTTCCATGGGAACCGAGGCAAATCCGGTTGATATTGCTACAAAAGCGATTGATCAGGCAAAGCAAGATCACCAGGATTATGTGATTATTGATACCGCCGGACGGTTGCATGTGGATAACGAGCTAATGGATGAATTGCAGCAGATCAAACAGTCGGTCAAACCGGATGAGATTTTTCTTGTAGTGGATGCAATGACCGGACAAGATGCCGTAAATGTAGCTGAAAGTTTTAATGAACAATTGGATATTTCCGGTGTTGTGTTAACCAAGCTTGATGGAGATACTCGAGGTGGTGCTGCTTTATCGATTAAAGCGGTAACCGATAAACCGATTAAATTTGCCGGGATGGGCGAAAAGCTGGATCAATTAGAGGCATTTCATCCGGAACGTATGGCATCAAGAATTCTTGGTATGGGTGATGTGCTCACCTTAATCGAAAAAGCGCAAACAAATGTTGATGAGAAACAGGCAAAGGAATTGGAAGACAAGATGCGTTCCATGTCCTTTACTTTTGATGACTTTCTCGAACAAATGGGCGAAGTAAAAAAAATGGGACCACTGGAAGACTTGCTTTCGATGCTTCCTGGAGCAGGGAAAATGAAAGGTTTGAAAAATGCCCAAATCGATGAGAGTCAGCTTACTCAGGTGGAAGCGATCATTCAATCGATGACCAAAAAAGAACGGCAAGAACCTGCCATTATGAATGCAAGCCGCAAGAAGCGAATTGCCAAAGGCTCCGGCACATCCGTTTCCCAAGTTAACCGCCTGCTCAAACAATTCAGTGAAATGAAGAAAATGATGAAGCAAATGACCAATGCGCAAAAAGGAAAAAAAGGCAAAGGTATGAAGTTTCCGTTTATGTAAGCTCAAAAGCGGAGGCGCCCGGATTACCTAAACGGATCCAACATGTAATGGAAAAACCCTTTACAGACTAAAAACTTTCTGTTAGAATCTAAACTTGTGATGAACATTTTATTGGAGGTGTAAAAACATGGCTGTTAAGATTCGTTTAAAACGTATGGGTTCAAAACGAAATCCTTTCTATCGTATTGTTGTAGCCGATTCTCGTTCTCCTCGTAACGGTCGGCAAATTGAACAAATTGGCACGTATAATCCGGTAGCCAAACCGGTTGAAGTTAAGATTGACGAAGAAAAAGCGCTTAGCTGGATGACAAATGGTGCGCAACCAAGTGATACAGTGCGTAACCTGTTCTCAAAAGAAGGCATCATGAAGAAATTTCACGACCAAAAAAATCAATAATAAGGTAGTGTGATACCATGAAAGCCTTAATTGAATCCATTGTGACACCACTTGTCGATCACCCGGATGATATCACTGTGACGGAAACAAAAGAGGAAGCCAAGATTGTTTACCATTTGACCGTCAATCAGGAAGATGTCGGCAAGGTGATCGGCAAGAACGGTCGTATTGCCAAAGCGATCCGTACGCTTGTTTATGCGGCACGGACGGACACGAACAAACGAATTTATTTGGATATTATGTAAAGGGAGAGGGAGACGGATACCCTTTCCCTTTTTCACTATAACATTGTTTGTTTTCAGATCGTTTCAGAGAGCGAGGAACAGATATGAAAATCATCAAAAAGGTTTTAATTAAACAAATTGTTACAGAGAAAAGCAAGGCCAAGCTACAAATGAATTTTAATCATCATAAAATGCGGCTTGAACAAGAGTGTCAACAGCTATTGTTTGAACAACGAAAGTTACAAAATAAATCAGGTGTTTCAAAACAAGAGGTTGCTGCTCGTTTTCAGCAGGAAATTAAAAATCGGAAAGAAAAAATGAAGTTGTTGGAGTTTAAAATAGAGCAGTTGGACATGCTGGAAATTGGCAGTGAAATTGTCGAAAAGGAAGTTGAAGCTCTTGTTGAGGTAGATGTTGGAACGCATTGGAATGAGATCATGGATGAGCGGGCAATTATCATAAAAGATGGTGTTGTCGTTCGGATTGACGAATAGCAGGTGGTGAAATAATGGAACAAATGTATAATGTCGGAAAAATCGTCAATACGCATGGAGTTCGTGGTGAAGTAAAAGTAAAACGAATTACTGATTTTGCGGAACGCTTTGCGATTGGTGAAACGCTTTATGTCATGGAAAATGGGGATTTCCTGCCACTGGTTATCGATGGTCATCGGGTGCATAAAGGGTTTGATCTTATTCACTTTGAACGATATGACAACATAAATGATGTCGAACATTTTAAAGGAGCATATTTGACAATATCGGAGGAACAGCTAACCGAGTTGGAAGAAGATGCGTACTACTATCATGAAATTATTGGCTGTGATGTCTATACAAACAGCGGGGAAAAGGTAGGTACTATCAAAGAAATTCTAGCCCCCGGCGCTAATGATGTCTGGGTTGTACAAAAGGCTAATGAAAAAGAAGTATTAATTCCGTATATTGAAGATGTGGTAAAAGCGGTGGATACAGATGAGAAAAAAGTGGTAATCGAACCAATGGAAGGATTGCTTGACTAATGCATATTGATGTCTTAACACTATTTCCAGAAATGATTGCAAACATTTTTAATTCCTCTATTTTAAAAAAAGCCCAGGAGAAGGGGAAATTCAGTTATAATCTAATCAATTTTCGTGATTTTACCGAAAATAAACATGGCAAGGTGGATGATTATCCATATGGTGGTGGCGCAGGTATGGTACTTACTCCACAGCCAGTGTTTGATGCGGTTGCTTCTGTCACAGAGAATGTAACCACAAATCCCCGGGTTATTTTGATGTGTCCACAGGGAGAACCATATCATCAGGAAAAGGCGGAGGAGTTGGCAACAGAGGATCATCTGGTATTTATTTGCGGTCATTATGAAGGCTACGATGAGCGGATTAGAGAATATCTTGTAACTGATGAGATTTCCATTGGCGACTATGTATTAACCGGGGGAGAGCTCGGTGCGATGGTTGTCATTGATAGTGTTGTCCGCCTGTTGCCAGATGTACTGGGCAATAAAGATTCAGCCCCAGCCGATTCTTTTTCTACTGGTTTGCTGGAACATCCGCATTATACCCGTCCAGCTGATTTTCGCGGCATGAAGGTTCCGGATGTGCTTTTATCGGGCAATCATGCGAAGGTTGAGCGATGGCGCAAAAAAGAATCTTTAAAACGTACGTATGAGCGGAGGAAAGAATTGATTGACCAGCAGGAGTTGTCACAAAATGATCGGGAAATTTTGGAAGAGATAAAACGTTCCAATCATGAATAGATGCCATCTCTGGAACAAATATGATGAAAGCAGTTGAACTCTTATGGCCATTATGGTATATTAATTGTTGTGCTTAAGTTACATACTTAAGCTGGATAAACGATGTTCCGCTGCCACATAGTGAGACATGAGCATTGGTTTGGAAGGAGTGAAGTAGGATGCAACAAATTATTGAAGACATCACAAAAGATCAACTTCGCACAGATCATCCTGATTTCCGCGCGGGTGACACTGTAAAGGTTCACGTTAAGGTTGTGGAAGGAAATCGTGAACGTATCCAGGTGTTTGAAGGTGTCGTGATTAAACGTCAAAACGGTGGAATTAGTGAAACATTTACAGTAAGAAAGATTTCTTACGGTGTGGGTGTTGAGCGTACATTCCCATTACATTCACCTCGAATTGCGAAAATTGAAGTTTCCCGTCGTGGTATTGTACGTCGCGCCAAACTATACTATCTTCGTAATCTGCGTGGTAAAGCGGCACGAATCAAAGAGCGTCGTTAATAATATGGGAACTTGTATGGGAGAGAGCTTGGTACTATTGCAAGCTCTTTTTCACTTTAATATCAAAAGTATTATAGTCAAAATGCTACATAATAGGTGGGAAATACAAAAATTCCTCATGACAATTGGGAAGTGGAATCATGGCCAAACGGAAGAAAAACGAGTGGTTAGACTGGATTTTGGCGTTATTGTTTGCGGTTGGACTCGCACTAGTTGTACGAACATATTTTTTTGCTCCCATTATTGTAGATGGTCCATCGATGCAACCAACTTTGCATAATCGGGATCAAATGATTGTAAATAAATTTGTCTATCGTCTACACGAACCGGAACGCTTTGATATTGTTGTTTTTCATGCAACGGAAGGCAAAGATTTTATCAAGCGTGTGATTGGCCTGCCAGGGGAGCATGTTGCAGTAAAGGATGAAGTATTATACATTAATGGAAAGCAGATTGATGAACCTTTTTTGAAGGAACAAAAAGAAAACCTGCAGCCGGGAGAAGTGCTGACAGGAGATTTTCAATTGGAAGATTTACCGGGGTCTTACCATACAATCCCTAAGGGCTACTTGTTGGTATTGGGTGATAACCGTAATAACTCCACTGACAGTCGGATCCTGGGATTGATTCCCGAAGATCGGATCGTCGGAACAACCAGTCTGATATATTGGCCAATCAGCCGTATCCAGATTGCAAAAGAATAGGGTGAACCAAATGCCAATTCAATGGTTTCCGGGTCATATGGCAAAGGCCCGGCGTGAAGTAGAAGAAAAATTAAAACTGGTTGATTTTGTCATTGAACTGGTGGATGCGCGTGCCCCGTTTTCATCGCAAAACCCAATGCTGAAGCAAGTCTTACAGAATAAACCAAAGATGATAGTCTTTATGAAAAAAGATTTGGCCGATCAACGTGAAACGGCGAAATGGCTTCATTATTTTCAAGCAAACGGGACGAAAACACTGGCTGTTAATATCGATGATAAAGCTGATATCAAACAGGTTATTCAACAGGCGAAAAACCTGGGCGAAGAAAAGATGGAAAAATTAAAGCGAAAAGGTGTTCAACCCAGAGCAGCAAGGGCGATGATTGTGGGAGTTCCAAATGTAGGTAAATCGACATTGATCAATCGACTCGCTAATAAAAAAATTGCCAAGACAGGAGATCGACCTGGTGTTACAAAACAGCAATTATGGATCAAGGTAGGTAAGGATTTTGAATTGCTCGATACCCCAGGGATTTTGTGGCCCAAATTTGAGGATGAGCAGATTGGATACCGATTGGCAGCGTTGGGGACCATTAAGGATCAACTGTTGTCATTACAGGATATTGCCGCATTCGTGATTTCTTATATGCAAAAATATTACCCGGAAATGCTGAAGGATCGGTTTGCGATTGACCATGATATGGAGGATATGTGGGAGATATTTGAAGTGATTGGCAAACAACGTGGTTGCCTGGAAAGTGGCGGCAAGGTTAATTTCGATAAAGTTGCCGACATTGTTCTCCGTGATCTCAGAACTGGCAGGTTAGGCAGGATAACCTTAGAATCCATTGAAGCGTAACTGGCATACATTTTCGGATGCATGCCAGTTTTTCTTATGCTGGTAACTTAATAAATTTAGGAATTTGCCGATAAATAAAGTAGAGGTGTAAAGATGAGTAAGCAATCTATTGATGAATTAAAGCAGTTATTTGCTAGAAATGCAGTAACGGAAACATTACTTGCGGAACTACGGTTGGATACGCGTAAAGGGGTACAACAATTAATTGCACGCCATGACCGTAATAAACAAAAAAAGCAGGAACTGAAAAAAAGATTCGTGGATATGTGCCGTTATGAGCAATTCAATTATCAAAACGGCTGTCAATATATTGCTGGAATTGATGAAGCGGGCAGAGGTCCATTGGCGGGTCCGGTCGTAGCGGCTGCAGTTATCCTGCCCCATGACTTTTCCTTACTGGGATTAAACGATTCCAAGCAACTGAATGAGGCAACACGAGAACGTTTTTTTGCACAAATCAAGGAGCAGGCAGTCAGTTATGGTATTGCGATGATCAATAATCAAATCATTGATGAGATTAATATTTTCCAGGCAACCAAACAGGCGATGTATGAAGCTATTGATCAATTGAACCCTGCTCCAGACCATGTTTTGGTTGATGCGGTACAGCTTGGAGGGTTAAAGTGTTCCGCAGAAGCAATTGTAAAAGGAGACCAAAAAAGTATCTCGATTGCCGCTGCCAGTATTTTAGCCAAAGTTACGCGAGATCAATTAATGAAACAGATACATACGGAATTTCCCTGCTATGATTTTGCGTCAAATATGGGATATGGAACGAAACATCATATGGATATGCTCCAACAGCATGGAATTTCCCCGTACCATCGCAAATCGTATGCTCCAGTAAGAAACACAGCTACATGATGCTTGTTGGAATGAGGTGGTATCATGGACCTTTCCCACATGCAAGGCACACCAAGTGTTCATAGAACTGAAACGATTCCTGTATTAAAACAGGAGCAAATTATTCAAGGGAAAGTTCTTCAGTTATATCCGAACAATAAGGCACAAATCCAGCTGCAATCACAATCAATGGTTGCCCAATTGGAGGCTCCGTTAACAGCCGGAAAAACCTATTATTTTCAGATTGGAAAGAAAGATGATCTCATACGGCTCAAAGTGCTTAAAAACAAAGTTAATGGTCAAGAGCAAAACGACACCATCGATTTGCTGCAACAATTCGGGTTAAAGGCGATCAAACCAAACAAGGCTTTTCTTGGATCACTTCTAAACAAAAAGATTCCTTTTGATATAGAACAGAGAACACGCCCAAAAAATATTACATTTTATCAATGGATTGCAAATAGATTCAGTGCAAGAGTCAGCCGGTTTCATAATGTTCAGCTCATGCGGTTGATGATGTAGAGCCTATGAAACAAGGAGTGGATTTGCGAATATGACAAAGCGGAAAAAGGCTGCGACATTACATTATGACAACAAATCTGATTATGCCCCGAATTACAGCAAGTGGTAAAGGGCTTATTGCTGAAGAAATGATTAAAAAGGCAAAGGAAAATGATATCCCGGTACAGAAAGATCCATCTCTTGCGGAACTTTTGACAGATCTAAATATCAATGAGGATCCTTATTCTTGTGAAATTTGTTGGTTTTTAATACAATAGATTTGCAGCGAAATTTGATTGGAGGATAAAGGATGAACATTCATGAGTATCAAGGCAAAGAAATTTTGCGAAACTTTGGCGTAAACGTGCCAAATGGCCATGTTGCATATACTGTCGATGAAGCAGTTGAAGCTGCCAAAAAACTGGGAACGTCTGTTACTGTGGTCAAAGCACAAATCCATGCCGGGGGCAGAGGTAAAGCCGGTGGAGTTAAAGTTGCCAAAAATTTGGATGAAGTGCGTACATATGCTGATGAAATATTAGGAAAAACACTTGTTACGCATCAAACTGGTCCGGAAGGCAAGGAAGTCAAACGCTTGCTTATCGAGGAAGGATGCGATATTAAAAAAGAATACTATGTTGGTGTTGTTCTTGACCGCGCAACATCTCGTGTTGTTATGATGGCATCAGAGGAGGGCGGCATGGAAATTGAAGAAGTTGCTGCCGAAACGCCGGAAAAAATATTTAAAGAGGTCATTGATCCTGTTGTAGGACTCAGCCCTTATCAAGCACGCAGATTAGCGTTTAACATCAATATACCGGATGAACTGCTGTCAAAGGCAGTTAAATTCATGACCGGACTTTATCAAGCATTTATTGAAAAAGATTGTTCTGTTGCCGAGATTAACCCACTTGTAACAACTGGTGATGGACAAGTGATGGCTCTTGATGCCAAATTGAATTTTGACGATAATGCCATTTTCCGTCAAAAAGATATACAAGATTTACGGGATTTGGATGAAGAAGACGAGAAGGAAATTGAAGCATCCAAGTATGATTTAAACTATATTGCTTTGGATGGTAATATCGGCTGTATGGTTAATGGAGCAGGACTTGCTATGTCAACCATGGATATTATCAAATATTATGGCGGTGATCCGGCTAACTTTCTTGATGTTGGGGGCGGTGCTACTGCAGAAAAAGTTACCGAAGCATTCAAGATCATTTTGTCCGATTCCCATGTAAAAGGGATTTTTGTCAATATTTTTGGCGGAATCATGAAATGTGATGTTATTGCTGAGGGTGTTGTCGAAGCTACCAAACAAGTTGGCCTGAAATTACCATTGGTTGTACGTTTGGAAGGTACCAATGTTGATTTGGGCAAGAAAATTCTGGATGACTCAGGATTAAACATTACCTCTGCAGATTCCATGGCCGATGGGGCAGAAAAAATCGTTTCATTGGTCAAATAAAGATCAGATAGGCGACTGTTTAGTTATGTTAACCTGTTTGACCTTTAACCATTATTTTCAAAGTGCATCATTACGCGGAAAGGACGGACGAAAATGAGTATATACATTAATCAGGATACAAAAGTAATTGTCCAGGGAATTACCGGTGGTACGGCTAAATTCCACACAAAACAAATGCTTGAATATGGTACAAAAATCGTCGGTGGTGTGACACCGAAAAAAGGTGGTACAGAGGTAGAAGGTGTGCCTGTCTTTAACACAGTAAAAGAAGCTGTTGACCAGACAGGGGCTACGGCATCTGTTATTTATGTGCCTGCACCATTTGCAGCTGATGCCATTATAGAGGCAGTAGACGCAGAATTAGATCTGGCTATTTGTATTACTGAACATATTCCTGTTTTAGATATGGTGAAAGTAAAACGATACATGGAAGGCAAGAAAACACGTCTGATAGGGCCGAACTGTCCTGGTGTCATTACACCGGAACAATGTAAAATCGGCATTATGCCTGGATACATTCATAAAAAAGGTCACATCGGGGTTGTTTCCCGTTCTGGTACCCTGACCTATGAAGCGGTACATCAATTATCGGAAAAAGGTTATGGCCAATCTACTGCAGTAGGGATTGGCGGCGACCCTGTTAATGGCACAAACTTTATCGATGTATTATCAGCATTTAACGATGATCCCGATACCGAAGCAGTTGTGATGATTGGTGAAATCGGTGGTACTGCTGAGGAAGAAGCTGCAGCATGGATAAAAGCAAATATGAAAAAACCTGTTGTTGGCTTCATTGGCGGCGCAACTGCACCTCCAGGAAAACGGATGGGTCACGCCGGCGCGATTATTTCCGGTGGTAAAGGTACTGCTGAAGAGAAAATGCGTGTTATGCGTGAATGTGGCATTAAAGTTGCGGAAACACCAGCTGTTATGGGTGAAAAAATGATTGAAGCACTAAAAGAACGTAACTTGGACGAAAAATGTAAAACGCATTAATCATTAGGGTCTGTCTCAGAGAATGGGTCAGACCCGTTCTATCAAAGATTTTAAAAACCCAATGATATGAAGGAAGTGATGTATTGAAAATATTACGAAAAAAACTCATTCATCTTCACCGCTGCCGTGGAGTAACCAGGAATACGATCAACCGTATGCTCAAGCTCGACTGCCCCCTATCTGATCTCTACAAACTTTCTTCTGCAGAACTTGGTCAACGATACGCACTCCCCGATAAAAAAGCCCAATTACTTTATTTTGACCTTCATAATCAGCAAATCCATCAATCACTAAAACAGGATATTAATCAGTTTTCGATATTGACAATAGTTGACGAAACCTATCCGGATATGCTAAAAACTATAAAAGACCCGCCGCTGGTTCTTTATGCTTTGGGTGACCTGTCGCTGTTAAAGCATAAACCCTCCCTAAGTGTTATTGGTACAAGAAATCCATCGACAAATGCCTACCGAAAAACAGCCTTTATTCTCCAACCGTTGATGGAAAGAGATTTCCTGATTGTCAGTGGTATGGCACAAGGAATTGATGCGTATGCACACCAAATCGCACTAAAACATACCGGAAAAACAATTGCTGTTTTGGGGAACGGTTTTCATCACATTTATCCGAAACAAAACATAGCATTATTTCATAAGTTGGTGCAACATGGATTGCTATTGTCTGAATACCCACCTGATACACGACCGGAACGATATCATTTTCCGGAAAGGAATCGGATCATTAGCGGGCTGAGTTATGGAACATTAGTTATTGAAGCGCGTGAACGGAGTGGGACACTGATTACCGTTGATCAGGCGCTTGATCAGGGAAGGGAAGTGTATGCGGTACCGGATTCCCCGCTACTACCACAAACCGCGGGTTGTCATCAGATGATTCAAGATGGGGCAAAACTGGTTACCAATGCATCTGATGTAATGGAAGATTGGGAATCAATGAAGCATATTTTTATGGAAACCGAGCATAAAGATATGGGTAACCCGTGATGAAAATGGAAAAGGCGATTTCATCATGTTTGACAAATGTGGATGATATATTTACTATTAGTGGAGATTTCCAATTGATAGAGGATTGTATACTTTAATTGGGTTACCTCAGTTTGGGAGGAGAAAGCAGATATGTCAGATTATCTAGTAATCGTTGAATCACCTGCCAAGGCAAAGACGATTGAACGATACTTGGGAAAAAAATATAAAGTAGAGGCATCCATGGGACATGTTCGGGACCTGCCGAAAAGTCAAATGGGAGTGGATACCGAAAACAACTTTAAACCAAAATATATTACAATTCGCGGAAAAGGCGATGTATTAAAAAATTTGAAATCAGCTGCTAAAAAGGCAAAAAAAGTCTATCTTGCGGCCGACCCTGATCGAGAAGGGGAAGCAATTGCCTGGCATTTGGCTCACAGTTTGAACATTGATGAACACTCAGATTGCCGGGTAGTCTTTAACGAAATTACGAAGGATGCAATAAAAGAATCATTTAAGCACCCACGATCCATTGATACCGACCTGGTAGATGCCCAGCAGGCAAGACGGATTTTGGATCGGCTGGTTGGTTATAATATCAGTCCATTATTATGGAAGAAAGTAAAAAAAGGTTTAAGCGCCGGACGTGTGCAATCGGTAGCTGTTAAAATGATTATCGACCGGGAGAAGGAGATTGAAAACTTCAAGCCGGAAGAATATTGGTCAATCGAAGCAAATTTCTTAAAGGATGGAGAAACATTCGAAGGCTCATTTTATGGGATCGATAATGAGAAACAGGAGCTAAAAACGGAAAGTGATGTTAATGAAATTTTAAAGAAAATAACGGAAGATAAAACCTTTCTTGTTGACCAGGTCAAAAAGCGGGAACGGAAACGAAATCCCGCATTGCCGTTTACAACATCATCTTTGCAACAGGAAGCAGCAAGAAAATTAAATTTCCGTGCCAAAAAGACCATGATGGTAGCTCAGCAGCTATATGAAGGAATTGACCTGGGGAAAAAAGCTGGTGGAATTACCGGTTTAATCACATACATGCGTACGGATTCCACACGTACCTCGGATACCGCCAAAGCTGAAGCGAAAGAATACATTGAGGAAAAACACGGAAAAAATTATTTGGGGATGCAGAAAAAGGTAAAACAAAAAGAAGGATCACAGGATGCCCATGAAGCAATCCGTCCTACGTCAGTAAACCGTGATCCCAAAACACTAAAATCGATATTATCCCGTGATCAATACCGGTTGTATAAATTAATCTGGGAACGATTCCTGGCAAGTCAAATGGCACCTGCAGTAATGGATACGATGACTGTTCAACTAATAAACAACGGTGTGGAATTTCGTGCTACCGGTTCCAAGATTAAATTTAAAGGTTTTAGAAGTGTATATATAGAAGGAACAGATGACAATAGCAAACAGGAAAATAAATATTTACCCGACTTGCAGGAAGGAATGGAAGTGAAGGCTAACGACATCATCCCTGATCAACACTTTACCCAGCCACCTCCACGATATACAGAAGCAAGACTGGTAAAGACAATGGAAGAACAGGGAATCGGTCGTCCGTCTACCTATGCCCCCACACTTGATACGATTCAGCGTCGGGGGTATGTCTCCATTGATAATAAGCGATTTATTCCAACTGAGCTCGGTCAAATAGTTATTGAGCTACTGCAAGAATTTTTTCCACAGGTTATTGATCTTGATTTCACCGCTAAAATGGAGGAGGACCTTGACTCCATTGAAGAGGGGAAAGCAGATTGGATCGCCGTTTTAGACGAATTTTACCAGCCGTTTAGTAAACGATTGGAAACCGCGGAACAGGAAATGGAAAAAATCGAAATTAAAGATGAACCAGCAGGGATTACCTGTGAAAAATGTGGACATGAAATGGTATATAAGATGGGGCGGTATGGAAAATTCCTTGCATGTTTCAACTTCCCGGAATGCCGTAACACCAAGCCCATTCTCAAAAAAATTGGTGTGACTTGTCCTAAATGTAAAAAGGGCGACGTGGTGGAACGAAAATCGAAAAAGAATCGAAAGTTTTACGGCTGTGACCGTTTTCCGGAATGCGATTTTGTTTCTTGGGATAAACCAATTTCCCGACCGTGTCCTAAATGTAGCTCTCTGCTGGTCGAAAAGAAAAAGAAAAAAGAAACGCAAATTCAATGTACCAATTGCGATTATAAAGAGGAAACGCAAGGTTAAACAAGCCGCCCGATAAAATGGGCGGCTTTATTTTTGTTTAGGAAATTATCACTAGCGTTGCATAAAGTTTTTCTACAAATGTCAAGAAAAATATTTAGTTGGAACATTAGGAATAATGGGAGTTTTCACTACAAAAGTCTATAAAAAACCTTATAATAAGGGAATGGTAGTCCTGTCCAAATCCCAAATTATAAGGAGAACTCATGGACAATCATACCATAAAAACTGTATTCAAGGAATACATTCATCCATTAGATTCAAAAGTAACCCAAAAAATGGTCGATCACGCAGAACTTGATAAGTATGTTAAAAAGCTTGATCTACTAACGTTTACCAATGCTTTTATCTATGCACAACTGAAAAACTTAGATAGTTTAAAACGAATAAGCAATACGATTAAACGCAAGAAAACAGTTCAAAGGCTAGTAGGTATTGAAAATATTAGTAAGTCACAGCTTTCTCGAAAAAACAGAAGTATCCCACATGAAATTTTTGAAGTGATTCTACATCATTTAATTCAGAAGTTGCACCATATACTTGGACCAAGAATGGTAAGTAAAGAACTTGATAAGCTTCATTTGATTGATTCATCAACCATATCCATGTGCCTCAGTCAATATGAATGGGCAGATTTTCGAGAAACAAAATCTGGAGTGAAGATGCATACTTCCATTTCCTTTTGCGATGGCATTTCTTACCCAAATAAAGTAAATCTTACTCCGGCAAGACCTGCGGATGAAACACAGCTGGACGCATTGATTGTAGCGGATAAAAATGTGCTGCATGTGTTCGACCGTGGCTATTTCAACTTTGAAAAGTTTGAAGCCTACTCGAAAGCTGGTATT
>NZ_JBFNXI010000018.1:0-61787 GCF_040812445.1 Lentibacillus sp. L22
CAGTTAAGCTCTCCAGCGCCGATGGTAGTTGGGGCTTTGCCCCTGCAAGAGTAGGACGCCGCCGGGCAATATATCAAACACCATGATACAGTTTCGTATCGTGGTGTTTTTTCATTGGCATACCTAGCAAACCTGTAAGGTCTATTGCAAATACATTGGCATAGGCCTAGAAAACAGTCAAATCCAAAAATGGGAATAGATAAGTATCAATCCATGATATTGTTGGCTACTATGTGGAATTAGGTTTATTGAAACTTTTACAACGAACGAAGGGAATTAATTACATACCGAGGAATGATAAGTGGACTTTATCCAATAAAAAACGAATGGCAAAATGTTTTTTAATATTTTCCGTACATTATCATAAATTTGTAAATACCCCTATAAAATGAAGAATTTGGTATAAGGTTTGAATTTTTCCTAGGCGATGGTTTATCAAAAAGTTGGCGACACCATAAGGATAATCACCATTGTTTAAATTTTGCTGGTAATGTGTTTTGTTTTACGTTAATATTGTCTACAATAAATAGCAAAGATGTATTTGCATCTCTTCCAATTTGTCGTATAATAGAGGTAAAGTCAAAGATAGTCAAAGTCAAAATGAAACGCTGTAGTGCGTTGACTGGAGGAGGGAGCTTATGAGTAACATCTCTGACGTCATCGAGCAGTACTTGAAAAAAATTCTCGAGCAGGCAGCACAAGATGCGATTGAAATTAAGCGTAGTGAGATTGCTGATCAATTTCAATGTGTTCCGTCCCAGATAAATTACGTTATCAATACAAGATTTACAATAGAGAAAGGATATATTGTCGAGAGCAAGCGTGGTGGCGGTGGGTATATTCGAATTATCCGGGTTAAGCATCAGGAGAAGTCCGAGTTAATTGATGAAATCATCGAAATGATTAATCCAACGGTGACCCAACAGGCTGCTGTTGATGTTTTAGAGCGGTTGTTGGAGGAAAAATTAATTACAGCGCGTGAGGCAAAAATTATGTTAAGTGCGATTGGCAGAAATACGCTGGCATTTCAACTGCCGCTTCGTGATGAAGTTCGCGCACGTGTGCTAACAGCCATGCTGACAACTTTAAAATATTTAAATAAATAGTTCGCATTTCAAAAAGGAGGTTAAAAAGGATCGTAGTCGAATAACCCTATGCAAAGGTTATTTTTACCGTGCTTTTCGAACATTCTTTAAATAGTTTGTGTATAAAGGGAGGGAAACAAATGGAGTGCCAGGAATGCCATAAACGACCTGCAACATTACATTTTACCCAGGTTGTTAACGGGAAAAAAATAGAAGTTCATGTCTGTGAAGTGTGTGCGAAGGAAAAGGGATATATGACGTATCCAGAAGACAGTTTTTCCTTTCAAAATTTGTTGACGAGTTTATTTAATGTTGAATCGTCGCCATTGGGGAATAACGGTAATTCTAATTCTGTATTTACACCAGCTGAAGACATCCAATGCGAACAATGCGGGATGACCTTTTCTGAGTTTAAACGGATTGGTAAATTTGGCTGTGCGTCTTGTTATCATACATTTTCGGACCACCTGGATCCCATTTTTCGCCGGGTTCATAGCGGAAATACCAAACATCATGGAAAAATCCCGAAGCGGCAAGGTGGCGATTTACATGCCAAGCGACAATTGGAAGAGTATAAATTAAAGTTAAAAGAATTGATTGATCAGGAGGCATTTGAAGAGGCTGCCAATGTTCGTGATCAAATTAAAGCACTGGAAACAAAAATGCGGGGTGATGATAAATGACCTTACAACATTTCGTTGACGAGGCAACAAGCCCTTGGATGCGTGACGAAGGGCCTGACAATGATATTGTTTTAAGTTGTCGGATACGATTAGCACGTAACTTTGCCAATGTGTCTTTTCCGCTTGCCGCCGAAGAAGGTGAGCTGGAAAAGATTATGCAGTTTTTTCAGCAAGAATATACGCATCAGTCATTTCAGGATTTTCAAGATTTGGAGTTTGTTCCAATCGAGGAGCTTACACCGACAGAAAAGCGTGTATTGGTTGAAAAACATTTGATCAGTCCTCATTTGGCAAAATATACGAAGGCTGCTGCCGCTGTTATCTCGAAAAATGAGCAAGTTTCTGTCATGATTAACGAAGAAGACCATATCCGTATTCAACTATATTTCCCTGGTTTGCAATTGGATAAAGCGTTAAATAAAGCATTTGAATTTGACGATTGGCTGGAAGAGAAAGTTAATTATGCATTTGATGAATCCCGTGGGTATTTAACCAGCTGTCCAACGAATGTGGGTACGGGAATGCGGGCTTCTGTTATGATGCATTTACCATCATTAGTATTAACCAGACAAATAAACCGAATGATTCCGGCAATTAATCAGCTTGGTTTAGTCGTTCGTGGGATTTATGGGGAAGGAAGCGAAGCAATCGGCAACATCTTCCAAATATCCAACCAGATTACATTGGGTAAATCCGAAGAAGATATTGTAGAAGATTTACAAAGTGTTGTAAAACAGTTGATTGAACAAGAGCGCAAAGCACGAACCCGATTAATGGAACAGTCAGGTATGCGTCTTGAGGATCGGGTTTATCGTTCATACGGAGTGTTAAAATACAGCCGGATCATTGAATCAAAAGAAGCTGCCAACTGTTTGTCAAATGTGCGATTAGGGATTGATTTGGGAATGATTGAACATGTTCCAAGAAGCATTTTAAATGAACTAATAATACTGACCCAACCAGGCTTTTTACAGCAATACGCAAAGAAAAACTTAACCGCCAATGAACGGGATGTATTAAGGGCATCACTTATTCGGGAACGGTTAAAATTAGAAAACGAGTAGGAGGACAACAATATGATGTTTGGACGTTTTACAGAACGAGCGCAAAAAGTTTTGGCGCTGTCTCAAGAAGAAGCGGTCAGACTTGGCCATAACAATATTGGTACAGAACATATTCTCTTGGGACTTGTTCGTGAAGGTGATGGTATTGCTGCCAAAGCATTGCAATCCTTAGGCCTTGAGGTAGAGAAGATCCAGCAGGAAGTAGAGGAATTAATTGGTGTTGGCAAGCAGGCCATGCAAACGATACATTATACACCACGTGCCAAAAAGGTAGTTGAGTTATCACAAGATGAAGCAAGAAAGTTAGGTCATTCCTATGTTGGTACGGAACATATTCTATTAGGATTGATTCGGGAAGGGGAAGGTGTCGCTGCACGGGTGTTAAATAACCTGGGAGTCAGCTTGAATAAAGCGCGTCAGCAGGTACTTCAACTGCTCGGTAGTAATGAATCACAAGCGGGCAGACAAGGCCGTGGCCAGTCGGCTAATGCTAATACCCCGACACTGGATTCATTGGCAAGGGATCTTACGGCAACAGCCAAGGACGGCAATGTTGACCCTGTAATTGGCCGTAGTAAAGAAATTGAACGTGTGATTCAAGTACTAAGCAGACGGACCAAGAATAATCCGGTATTAATCGGTGAGCCTGGTGTTGGGAAAACCGCTGTTGCGGAAGGTCTGGCCCAGCAAATCGTTGATAATGAGGTTCCGGAAACATTGCGCGATAAACGGGTGATGACGCTTGACATGGGGACCGTTGTTGCTGGTACCAAATACCGCGGAGAGTTTGAAGATCGCCTCAAGAAGGTGATGGAGGAAATCCGCCAGGCAGGCAATATTATTTTATTTATTGATGAATTGCATACATTAATCGGGGCCGGTGGTGCAGAAGGTGCGATCGATGCATCAAATATCTTGAAACCATCCCTGTCCCGCGGTGAATTGCAGTGCATTGGTGCGACAACTTTAGATGAATATCGTAAATATATTGAAAAGGATGCCGCGCTTGAACGCCGATTCCAGCCAATTCAGGTGGATGAACCAACATTGGAGGAAACGGTCTTGATCTTAAAGGGGCTTCGCGATCGTTATGAAGCACATCACCGGGTAACGATTACTGATGAGGCGATTGATGCGGCCGCAAATTTATCTGATCGCTACATATCAGATCGGTTTCTCCCGGATAAGGCGATTGATTTGATTGATGAGGCTGGATCCAAGGTGCGCCTGCGTTCATATACAGTTCCACCAGATCTAAAGCAATTGGAACAAAAATTGGAAGAAGTACGTAAGGAAAAAGATGCGGCAGTGCAAAGTCAGGAGTTTGAAAAGGCAGCATCTTTACGTGACTCCGAACAACGGTTGCGGGAAGAACTGGAGACAACGAAAAACCAGTGGAAAGAAAAACAGGGGCAAGAGAGTTCCGAAGTCACTGTAGAAGATATTGCCAACGTTGTATCCATCTGGACTGGTGTTCCAGTTGCAAGGCTTACCAAAGATGAGAGCGAACGGTTATTGAACATGGAAGAAATCTTACATGATCGGGTGATTGGCCAGCAAGAAGCAGTAAATGCAGTTGCCAAAGCGATTCGCCGGGCTCGTGCCGGATTGAAGGATCCAAAGCGTCCGATTGGTTCATTTATCTTTCTTGGACCTACAGGGGTTGGAAAAACGGAATTAGCGCGTGCTTTGGCCGAAGTCATGTTTGCCGATGAAGATGCGATGATTCGTATTGATATGTCGGAATACATGGAAAAACATGCAACATCAAGGTTGGTAGGTTCACCTCCAGGATATGTCGGCTATGAAGAAGGCGGGCAGCTAACAGAAAAAGTACGTAGAAAACCATATTCGGTAGTATTGCTTGATGAAATCGAAAAGGCACACCCGGAAGTTTTTAATATTTTGTTGCAAGTACTGGAAGATGGACGGTTAACTGACTCTAAAGGCAGGGTGGTTGACTTTCGTAATACCGTATTAATTATGACTTCAAACGTTGGTGCCAGCGAGTTAAAGCGTAACAAGTATGTTGGCTTTAATCTTGGTGATGAAACCAGTGAATATAAAGATATGAAGTCGAAGGTAATGAATGAGTTGAAAAAAGCTTTCCGTCCTGAGTTTTTAAACAGGATCGATGAAACAATCGTCTTCCATTCATTGGAGAAAAAACATATGCGCAATATTGTCGAACTAATGGTTAAACAATTGCAGCAACGCCTATCTGAACAGGAAATTAATTTCTCACTAACGGATAAGGCACTTGACAAAATTGCCAATGAAGGTTTTGATCCCGAATACGGGGCTCGGCCGTTACGCCGGTCAATCCAAAAAAACGTGGAAGACTTGCTTTCAGAGGAATTATTGAAAGAAACGATAGCCAAGGGACAAAAGGTAAAAATCGGTTTAAACAATAAAGGTGAATTTATTGTATTGACGTAAGGTAAAGATAAAAGAGCCAGTAGGGATACCTGCTGGCTTAAATATTAAAAAGTTAAGTGGTATAAAAATCCAGCCTCTATTCAGCATATGCCAGAATAGGCTCCGTCCGGCTCCAGCGCCCAGCTGCTAGTGTGCTTCCTTTATCTCCTGCGGTAGGAATGTTCGGTTAAAACCGCTGCTTTGCGCAGCAACACCGAACCACCCGTGTTGCACGGGCGCAGCACATACGCCGCTAACCGGGCGCTTGCGCCTTTGCTCTTTGTATGTGGCATTTTTATGGAATGGGAACTGGGGAATTGATAGATTGTTGTAACCTGAAAGATAGGTTTTTCGTGTACAATAGAGGAGAAGCGGAAAGGAATGGATAGTGTGGCAAAACGCAAGACGAAATTTGTGTGTCAGGCGTGCGGCTATGAATCAGCAAAGTGGATGGGGAAATGTCCGGGCTGTAATAGCTGGAATACGCTTGTGGAGGAAGTCGAAATAACCGGCGGCAAAAATGGACATCAAACAGGGCTGGATACCAAACAGGCAAGTAAACCGGAAAGGATAACGACGATTGCATCACAAAAGGAACCACGGGTGACAACATCGTTAAAAGAATTCAACCGGGTATTGGGTGGCGGGATTGTTCCGGGTTCGCTTGTATTGATTGGTGGTGACCCAGGTATTGGCAAGTCCACATTGCTATTACAAATTTCCGCACAGCTTGCTGAAAAAGACCTTCAAGTGCTTTATATCTCTGGAGAAGAATCGGCCAGACAGACAAAACTTCGTGCCGATCGTCTGGGAATAACGGCCGATTCATTATACGTTTTGTCTGAAACCAATTTATTCGATATTTCCAATCAGATTGAGAAAATCAGTCCATCACTTGTTGTTATTGATTCAATTCAGACGATTTTTCGCGAAGAAGTTACCAGTGCACCCGGTAGTGTATCACAGGTCCGGGAATGTACAAGTGAATTGATGAAAATCGCTAAAACCAGTAGCATACCGATATTTATTGTTGGCCATGTAACCAAAGAAGGTGCCATCGCCGGGCCAAGGATGCTGGAGCATATGGTTGATGCTGTACTTTATTTTGAAGGGGAACGCCATCACACATACCGCATTTTGCGTAGTGTGAAAAATCGTTTTGGCAGTACCAATGAAATGGGAATCTTTGAAATGAAGGAGGCCGGTCTGCGTGAAGTGTTAAATCCATCAGAAATCTTTTTGGAAGAACGATCACGTGGGGCATCCGGATCAACTGTTGTAGCCTCGATGGAAGGAACAAGACCTGTGCTTGTGGAGATTCAGGCATTGATATCACCCTCCAGTTTTGGAAATCCACGTCGAATGGCAACAGGAGTGGATGCTAACCGGGTTCCGTTATTAATGGCCGTATTGGAAAAACGGGTTGGATTAATGTTACAGAACCAGGATGCATATATTAAAGTTGCAGGTGGAGTGAAATTGGATGAACCGGCAATTGATTTGGCAATAGCAGTTGCGATTGCTTCCAGTTTTCGGGATCAGTCGACAAAGCCCGATGATATTTTTATTGGTGAGGTAGGATTAACAGGTGAAGTCAGACGTGTGTCCAGAATTGAACAACGTGTCAGAGAGGCAGCCAAGCTTGGTTTTAAACGTGTGATCTGTCCTGACAATAATTTGGACGGGTGGACGGCACCATCGTCCATTGAAGTAATTGGTGTGAAATCGGTGGAAGAGACACTGGAAGTGGGGCTTAAGTACTAAAACAGTCTGTGAATCTAGTTATTTTGGATTGACTTTATTTTCATTTTGTGATAAAATTTTAAATTTATTCAATTGACTCACAGCTGTGCTATTCTATATAATGTTAGTAGCTATAATTTTATTTTCTCGGTTAATTTTTGAAAGAACAGGTAATACTATTGGTTAGGAGGTGACAGTGATGCTGAAAAAAATTGTACATCTATTTTTCATTCTTACAGGTGGTACCATTGGGTATTTATATATACCGGATATCATTAAGTTATTAGATTTTACTAGTGCGAAATGGATCACATCCCCATACCTGGGCTTAATAATTGGTGCAGTAATTTTATTTATTTTCTCCTATTTGGTGGCAGATTATATTGTTAACTTCTTAAGATGGATAGAAGATGCATTGATTAGGATTCCCGTTGGAGATTTGTTGTTTGGAAGTTTAGGATTGATTGCCGGGCTGGTTGTTGCCTATCTTATCAACATTCCATTAAGGTATATTGAGATTAGCCTGGTTTCACAGTTTGTTCCGTTATTTGTAACAATCTTGCTGGGCTACTTCGGTTTTCAAATTGGTTTTAGGCGCAGGGAAGAATTAATGAACCTGTTTAATTTTAACAGAAAAGAAAAGAAGTCGGTGACGCCCCAGAATGAAAAGGCGGCGGAGCAACAGCAGCCAAAAGCAAAGATACTTGATACAAGTGTTATTATTGATGGTCGGATTGCCGATATATGCCAAACGAAATTTTTAGAAGGAACTATTGTGATTCCACAATTTGTTTTAGGGGAGTTGCAGCATATTGCTGATTCATCGGATGCATTGAAGCGAAATCGGGGAAGACGTGGACTTGATGTACTGAACCGTATTCAAAAAGAATTGCCTGTAAAGGTTGAAATCTATGAAGGTGATTTTGAGGACATTCAAGAGGTCGATAGTAAACTGATTAAACTTGCCAAGGTTATTAACGGAATTGTAGTAACGAACGATTTTAACTTGAACAAGGTATGTGATCTGCAAGGTGTACGCGTTCTGAATATTAATGACCTGGCAAATGCAGTCAAGCCGGTTGTACTCCCGGGTGAGGAATTGGTTGTGCAGGTGATTAAGGATGGCAAAGAGCAGAATCAGGGCATCGCTTATTTGGATGATGGTACAATGATAGTTGTAGAAGAAGGGCGTAATTATATCGGCAAAACAATCGAAGTATTGATAACCAGTGTTTTGCAAACATCTGCAGGCCGCATGATTTTCGCCAAACCAAAATTACTTGAAAAAGCATTGTAAAAGAGGTATAACTTATTAAGAGTAGAAAAAGTGATAACATAAGTATAATGTTATCACTTTTTAATTTAAGGTTGTTTTCCAAAAGATATTGCTTCGGAATGAGGGAAAAACCTTTTGGATGCGCTGGCTAAAGAAAAAAGCGAGCATTAGGGTAAGACGTGCTCATACGAGTTAATGGGAATAATGAAGATGTAAAGGAAGGGGTACCATTCATGACCAATCAAGTACGTGTCCGTTATGCGCCAAGCCCAACCGGCCATTTGCATATTGGGAACGCAAGAACGGCACTTTTTAATTATTTATATGCAAAACATTTCGATGGCAAGTTTATTGTTCGTACAGAAGACACGGACGAAAAGCGGAATGTCGAAGGTGGCGAAGAGAGCCAATTTTATTATTTGAAATGGCTTGGTATCGAGTGGGATGAAGGTGCTGATGTTGGCGGCGAATATGGTCCATATCGGCAAATGGAGCGGCTGGATATTTATCAAAAGTATATTGATGAGTTGCTGGAAAGAGGCCTTGCATATAAATGCTATATGACCGAAGAAGAGCTTGATGCAGAACGTGAGGAACAACGGGCAAAAGGACAAGCACCAAAGTACTCCGGGGCGCATCGCGATTTAACTGCGGAACAAATTGCGGCCTATGAAGCCGAGGGTCGCAAACCAAGTATTCGTTTCCGTGTTCCGGATAACAAAACCTATACGTTCCCGGATATTGTTCGAGGAAATATTACCTTTGAATCAAGTGATTTTGGTGACTGGGTGATTGTTAAAAAGAACGGCATACCAACTTATAATTTTGCGGTGGCAATTGATGATCATTTGATGCAAATCTCCCATATACTACGTGGGGAAGAGCATATTTCCAACACACCAAAACAAATGATGATTTATGAAGCGTTTGGCTGGGAGCCGCCACAATTTGGACATATGACCCTGATCTTGAATGAAGACCGGAAAAAGCTGAGTAAACGTGATGAACATATTGTCCAATTTATTGAGCAATATCGTAATCTGGGGTATTTGCCGGAAACTTTATTCAACTTTATTACATTACTCGGCTGGTCACCGGTTGGCGAGGAAGAAATCTTTACAAAGGATCAATTGATAGAGATATTTGACCCGGATCGGTTGTCTACCTCCGCTGCTGTTTTCGACCCGCAAAAGCTAAAATGGATGAACAATGAATATATTAAGGCATTGGATATGGAGACGTTTATTGACCTGACCTTACCGTATTTAGTTAAAGAAGGCAAAATACCGGCTGATATGGATGAAGATACAAGAGTGTGGGCGGAAAAGGTAGTTGCCTTGTACAAGGAACAGTTACGATATGGTGCAGAAATCGTAGAACTAACCGAATTGTTCTTCAGGAAACATATTGACTATGATGAGGCCTGCATGAAAGTATTACGGGAGGAACAGGTTCCGGAAGTACTTCAGGTATTTACCGATAAACTGATTCATCTGGACGATTTTAATAAAGACACGATCAAAGCACAAATTAAAGCTACCCAAAAAGAAACGAAACATCGGGGTAAAAAGTTGTTTATGCCGATTCGCGTAGCAACTACCGGCCAAATGCATGGTCCGGAGTTGCCAATGGCTATTGAGCTATTGGGAAAAGAAGTGGTGCTGGCCCGTCTGGATAAAATTCTTACACAGCTTGGGGCGTAATGTGTTCACATTTAGGTGAAAATATAATATAGTAAAGGTAAGTATAACAAAATATTGAACGTGGATAAGGAGAAGTAAAAAACGTCTTTTTACTCAGAGAGAATCACCATTGGCTGCGAGTGATTTTAAAAACCGTTTTCGAAATGCACCTTGGAGTCCGTTGTGGGGAGACAATCAACATGGCGGCGGTACCTTGCCGTTATCTGGATAGAAGTTGGGAGAGTATATCTCCAAGCAGAGTGGGACCGCGCATTGGCGTCTCTGTGTAGTCGTTTTACACAGAGGCGCCTTTTTATTAGAAAATTAAGGGGGTCGCTCGAATGGGAATTTTTAAACGAATGAAAGAAGATATGGACGTTGTTTTTGAACAGGATCCTGCTGCACGCACTTATTTTGAGGTTTTTCTGACATATTCCGGCTTGCATGCCATCTGGTCCCATCGGATTGCCCATGCCTTATATAAGCGGAATTTAAGGTTTCTTGCTCGGGCGATTTCGCAATTAAGCCGGTTCTTCACCGGAATAGAAATCCATCCAGGCGCAAAAATTGGCCGGCGTTTTTTCATTGACCATGGCATGGGGGTTGTCATTGGTGAGACGTGTGAAATCGGAGATAACGTGACAGTATTTCAGGGCGTCACGTTAGGTGGTACAGGAAAGGAAAAAGGCAAACGCCATCCAACAGTAAAAGATAATGCCTTGATCTCCACGGGTGCCAAGGTGCTGGGGTCCATTACGATTGGTGAAAGTGCTAAAGTGGGCGGCGGATCGGTAGTGTTACATGATGTTCCCGATCATGCAACGGTGGTCGGTATCCCCGGGAAAGTCGTTAAACAAAATGGGGAGAAGGTACGCCGTGATTTAGACCATCATAAAATGCCGGATCCCATTACTGATCGGTGTCAACAATTGCAGGAGGAAATCGACTCATTGCGAAAAGAACTAGCAGAATTGAAGGAAGGGAAACAACATGTCAATAACTCTTTATAATACACTGACACGCAAAAAGGAGACATTTGAACCGCTGGTGCCGGGAAAGGTAAGCATGTATGTTTGCGGGCCGACCGTTTACAATTATATTCATATCGGGAATGCCAGGCCGGCGATTGTTTTTGATACGGTAAGAAGATATCTGGAATATAGCGGGTATGATGTCGACTATATATTAAATTTCACCGATGTGGATGATAAGATTATTAAAGCAGCGAAAGAGGCAGGTGAAGATGTCCCGGAATTGGCAGATCGCTTTATTCAAGCATATTTGCAAGATGTCGGTGCATTGGGCGTAAAACAGGCAACATTGAATCCGCGCGTAACCGAAACAATGGACGATATTATCGATTTTATCGCCACATTAATAGATAAAGGCTATGCCTATAGTGTGGATGGGGATGTGTATTTTAAACCACGTGCATTTGCCGGTTATGGAAAACTATCGCATCAATCCATCGATGAGCTCAGATCCGGTGCCAGAATTCAAATCGGCGAGAAAAAGACTGATCCTCTTGATTTTGCTTTATGGAAAAAGGCAAAATCCGATGAAATTGCCTGGGAAGCTCCCTGGGGGAAAGGGCGCCCTGGCTGGCATATAGAATGTTCGGCAATGGCGAGAAAGTATCTGGGTAACACAATCGATATCCATGCAGGCGGACAGGATCTGACTTTCCCGCATCATGAAAATGAAATCGCCCAGTCGGAGGCATTGACGGGGGAGCCATTTGCGAGATATTGGATGCATAATGGCTATATCAACATTGATAATGAAAAAATGTCCAAATCACTCGGGAACTTTGTTTTAACCAGAGAATTAATTGAGCAGCATGATCCACAGGTTATCCGTTTCTTTATGCTAAGTGTCCATTACCGTAATCCGATTAATTTTAGTGCGGAATTGCTGGAGAGCGCCAAAAACAGTCTGGAACGAATCAAGACCGCCTATCATAACCTTGGATATCGCAAACAAACAAGTATGAATTTAAAACAGGATACAGATCAATGGTTGTTGAAAATAAACGATCTAAGGAAACAGTTTGAAACAGAAATGAATGATGATTTTAATACGGCGAATGCAATTTCGGTATTATTTGACCTGACGAAAGAAGCAAATGTTTATTTGGAATCCAGTCAAACCTCAACAATGGTTATTGATGCTTTTCAAACAACAATAAAAGATTTACTTGGCGTTCTGGGCTTAACAATTGAGGAAGAGGAGGAGCTCCTGGATAATGAGATTGACGCACTTATTCAGGAACGGTCTCAGGCAAGGTTGGATCGCAATTTTAAACGAGCCGACGAAATTCGTGAGACGTTAAAGGCGAAACAGATTATTCTGGAAGATACCCCGCAAGGAACACGCTGGAAAAGGGGCTAATCATGGAGCTTGAAGTAAAACAGTTGAAAAGTTTGGCCCTTGCCTATATGGGTGACGCAGTTTATGAGATGCATATTCGGGAACACCTGCTTCGTTCGGGACAGGTGAAACCGAATCAACTGCATCGCCAAGCGGTCACCTTTGTTTCAGCGAAGGCACAGGCAGCGATTATTTTACATTGGCTGGACATTAAATTGTTGACCGTAGAAGAAGAACGGGTTGTTGCTCGGGGACGTAATGCAAAGTCGGGTTCCACTCCGAAAAACACCAACGTCCAGACTTATCGATACAGCACAGCATTTGAGGCATTAATTGGCTATCAATATTTACTGGAAAACAAGGAACGGCTGCATGAACTGTTATCAAGAGCTGTATTGTTTATCGAGGGAGGGAGCTAAAAATAGATGGGACAGGAAATCATTATTGGTAAAAATCCAGTTATTGAAGCATTGAAGTCTGGCAGACCCGTGAATAAATTATTGCTTTCTGAGCAATTGAATGCAAATCTCCAGGGAAAATTACAGCATCTTGCCAAACAAGCCGATACCATGGTGCAAAAGGTACCGAAAAGCAAACTGGACAAGCTGGTAAATGGCAACCACCAGGGAGTGATCGCCTATGTCGCCGCTTACCAATACGCATCAATCGATGACTTATTCGCCAAGGCTGACAAACAAAATGAAGTACCTTTTTTTATTGTTTTGGATGAACTGGAAGACCCGCACAATCTTGGTTCGATACTAAGGACGGCAGATGCGGCTGGTGCCCATGGTGTGATTATCCCGAAACGGCGTTCTGTTGGTTTGACCGCGGTGGTAGCAAAAACCGCCGCCGGTGCACTGGAGCATGTACCGGTTGCCAGGGTAACCAATATTGCCACAACGATTGAATCATTAAAAGCTAAAAACGTTTGGGTTGTGGGAACTGCGGCAGAGGGGACGGAAGATTATCGTTTGCTTGAAGGTTCGTTACCAATTGCGATTGTCATAGGCAATGAAGGTAAGGGTATGAGCCGTCTGGTGAAAGAAAAATGTGACTGGACCGTCAGTCTGCCAATGACAGGACATGTCTCTTCCTTGAATGCATCTGTTGCTTGCGGCCTGCTTTTGTATGAAGTGTTCAGGAAACGGTATCCGCTCGGTGATTGACCAATGAATGTAATTGTTGTTGATGGCTATAACGTTATCGGCGCCTGGGAAGAACTTAAGCGGTTAAAGGAAAAGGATATGTCACAAGCCAGAGATCGTTTAATCGAAAAGATGGCGGAGTATCAATCATTTACGAATCAGCGGGTCATTGTTGTATTCGATGCTTACTTTGTAAAAGGTCTTGCCAATAAATATAATGAATCCAAAGTTGAAGTTATTTATACAAAGGAGAAGGAAACAGCGGATGAATGTATTGAGCGAATTGTTAAGGATTTAAAGAATGTCGACAATCAGGTATATGTGGCAACCTCTGATTATGCTGAACAACGTACGATTTTTGGACGGGGTGCGTTACGTAAATCAGCCAGGGAGCTGTTTATTGAATTGAAAAATATCGAAATGGAAATTGAGGAAAGTATTGACCAATATATGAAGGAAAAGCCGCAACGAAAAATACTGCTTGAAAAGGATATACTGGAAACATTTGAAAAATGGCGGCGCGGGGATAAATGATCAACGCGTCGTTTTAACTAAACATTCGCTTTCACTTTTCTGTTGAACTCTGCAAGCGGTTACGATATACTAATTTTATATGGACTGTTCAGTCGAGGAGGTCGTACTTGGTGAGTGTCAAGCTAAAAGAAACGTATTATAGCAAACTAGAGATGCTTGATGATGATGCGATCATCCAATTGATCCAGGGTGGAAATGGCCATGCACTTGATTATTTGATTCACAAGTACCGAAGTTTTGTACGCGCAAAGGCACGTACCTATTTTTTAATTGGCGCAGATAAGGAAGATATTGTACAAGAAGGAATGATTGGCCTGTATAAGGCAATTCGGGATTATGATGGGGAAAAACTGTCATCGTTCAAAGGGTTTGCAGAGCTTTGTATAACCCGGCAAATCATTACCGCGGTTAAAACAGCAACAAGGCAAAAGCATATTCCGCTCAATTCCTATGTATCCCTGGACAAGCCAATCTATGATGAAGAATCCGATCGCACCCTGCTTGATGTGATCGCAGGCTCAAAAGCGATTGATCCGCAAGAATTGTTAGTGAATAGAGAACGGTATGGTGATATGGAAGATAAATTATCTGAATTGCTAAGCAGCTTGGAACAGCAGGTATTAAATTTATATTTGGACGGACAAACCTATCAGGAAATTTCAGTGGAATTAAAACGACATGTGAAGTCAATCGACAATGCGCTGCAACGGATAAAACGTAAACTTGAACATTTACTTGACTCAAGTGAACTTAGTTTATAAGTAGTGTTCAAAAGGAGGATAAAAAGGACCGAGGTTTTAGCAGAAGATCCTTTTCCTGGTACATGAGGAGCGAAAAAGCAAGCCAACGAATTTTTTCAAAGGAGGCCGACTAAAAACGGGCTTGCGCTCAGGCGTCGGCATACCCCTTTTGCAGGGGCACGTCATTTTTACCGGGCTTTTTGAACATCCTCTATGAGCAAACATTGACATTGTTTATTAACAGTGCTACATTATTGTGAGGACTTTGTTGCGGGTTTAACAATGTTCCATATCCCTCTGACAGAGGTGAGATGATGAATAAAAAGGTAACATTGGCATGTGCAATATGTTCAAGTCGAAATTATACAACGAGTAAGAATCCATCCGCTCAACCCTTACGCTTGGAAGTACGGAAATATTGCAAAACATGCGGAAAACATACATTACACCGTGAAACGAAGTAAGCTGGAGCCGGACGTGACTTACTTTGGCGCAATCGGAATAGAGAGTGACTTTTTATACTTTCTTCTTTTTTAACGATAGGGATAATTTGGGGGACAAGCACATGAAAATCTTTACTTTTTTTAAAAATGTGACCCGGGAAATGAAAAAGGTTAGCTGGCCAAAAGGAAATGAATTATCAAGCTATACAATAACAGTTGTAGCGACAGTTGTTTTTGTCACTGTTTTCCTTACATTGGTCGATCTTGGGGTAACACAAATACTAGAATTGTTTTAACTGAATAATAATGACATTTTTATGTTATAATGAAAATAAACAGAATAAAGATTCTTTCTTGGAAACCCGGGATTAACGGGTTTTTTAATATTGATTGATAATGGTTTAAAAGTTTCGCCTGGTTTGGGGTGAGGAATGAGTCTTGCCTCCTGCTAATCTATGACAACTAAAAAGGAGGGAAGGACAAGCGGTTTGTCCGGTTCTGATGGAGAAAAAATGGTATGTTGTTCATACGTATTCAGGGTATGAAAATAAGGTAAAAACGAATTTGGAAAAACGTGTAGAATCAATGGGTATGGAAGATAACATTTTTCGTGTAATTGTTCCTGAGGATGAAGAAACAGAAATTAAAAATGGCAAGAAGAAAGTAATGAAGAAGAAATTTTTCCCGGGGTATGTATTAACCGAAATGATTATGACCGATGATTCATGGTATGTTGTGAGAAATACGCCTGGTGTCACCGGGTTTGTTGGTTCAAGTGGTCATGGATCAAAACCAACGCCATTGTTGCCTGATGAGGTTGATGCAGTGTTAAAACGAATGGGGATGGCTGATTCTGCCGCGCAGGTTGATTTTGAAATCAAGGAAAATGTGACAGTTACCGAAGGGCCATTTGAGAACTTTACCGGCACAATTGAGCAAATCGATGCCGATAAACAGAAAGTGAAGGTGCATGTCAATATGTTTGGCAGAGAAACACCGGTTGAATTAGACTTCTCCCAGATCCAAAAACTGTAGAATTGAAAGAATAAGCCTTGCATTATTTGCTGTTTCATGCTAAAATTCTTTTGTTATTCATGACCTCCGTGTTTCATTGGAGGGCGATATGAGTGGGAGGGGAAATCCCTATTACCACATCACGGACTTTAAGGAGGTGTGTCTCGTGGCTAAAAAAGTAATCAAATTAGTAAAATTGCAAATCCCGGCTGGAAAAGCAAACCCAGCACCACCGGTAGGACCGGCATTAGGTCAAGCGGGTGTAAACATTATGGGATTTTGTAAGGAATTTAATGCACGTACGCAAGATCAAGCTGGTATGATTATTCCGGTTGAAATCACGGTTTTTGAGGACCGTTCATTTACATTTGTTACAAAAACTCCCCCTGCAGCTGTTCTGCTGAAAAAAGCAGCTGGAATAGATACTGCATCAGGTGAGCCGAATCGTAATAAAGTCGCCACAGTAAAACGCGACAAAGTAAAAGAAATTGCGGAAACCAAAATGCCTGACTTAAATGCTGCTGATGTAGATGCAGCGATGCGTATGGTTGAAGGAACAGCCAAAAGCATGGGCATTGCGATAGAAGACTAATACAAAAAGCGTAAACGGCCGCTGGAGCTAGACTAACACAAAAAGTTGAATGCTCATCATTTGATAGTACAGGTTGCGATAACGGGTGTTGTTTTGCCCTCGCAGCCTTTTTCGTGAAAGACAGGCATCGTACGGTAAGCCAAGGATAAGGGTCTCAATCAGATGGATCTGGTCTTGGCAAGCGGGGGAACAGGAAGGGTTGTTTTCCCAAGTGGGAGGTATAACCGCTATAAACCACAAACCATAGGAGGAAATAAAATGGCTAAAAAAAGTAAAAGGTATCAAGAAGCAGTAAAGCTTGTTGATCGTTCAAAATCATATGAACCACAAGAAGCGATTGCATTAGTAAAACAAACGGCTAAGGCCAACTTTGATGAAACGGTTGAAGCTGCATTTCGTTTGGGTGTAGATCCGAAGAAAGCTGACCAGCAAATTCGTGGTGCTATGGTACTACCACACGGAACCGGTAAAACACAACGTGTACTGGTTTTTGCAAAAGGTGACAAAGCAAAAGAGGCAGAGGCCGCTGGTGCAGATTATGTAGGAGATCAGGATCTCATCAATAAAATCAACCAAGGATGGTTTGATTTTGATGTTATTGTTGCAACACCAGACATGATGGCTGAGGTTGGTAAATTGGGACGTGTGCTTGGACCAAAAGGTTTAATGCCTAACCCTAAAACTGGTACAGTTACTTTTGAAGTGGAAAAAGCCGTTAACGAAATTAAAGCTGGTAAAGTAGAATACCGTGTTGATAAATCAGCAAACATTCATGTACCAATCGGCAAAATTTCATTTGATAATGAAAAATTGGTTGATAATTTCGCGGCAATCACCGAACAACTGATCAAGGTTAAGCCACAGGCAGCAAAAGGTGTTTATATGCGTAATGCCAGTGTAACATCAACAATGGGTCCTGGAGTTCGCGTAGATATCTCCAGTTATCGTTAAATCGAGGATTGACTTTTTGTTTGCAAAACGTTATACTAAGTTGCGTTATTAAATCGAATACGTTATACCGTAGACAGCAGGTGCGAGATAATCGCTTAATTTCCCGCCGAGGTGGTTAAAGACAAATATATTATCATTGATAACTATTTTTGTTGGAAAAGCCTTCATGTCTACATGAAGGCTTTTCCTTTGATGTCCGGTATGATGGAGAACATTACAGGAGGTGGAATAATGGCAAACACAAATGTTATTGAGCAAAAGAAACAACTTGTCCAAGATATAGCTGACAAATTTAGTGCCAGTCAATCAACGGTATTAGTTGATTATCGCGGCCTTGATGTTGCTGAAGTGACCGAGTTACGTAAACAACTTCGCGATGCAAACGTTGAATTTAAAGTTTACAAGAACTCCATGGCCCGCCGTGCTGTTGAATCTGCGGAACTTGGAGAACTAACTGATGTACTGGTTGGTCCGACCGCCATTGCATTTAGTAATGAAGATGTTATTGCACCAGCCAAAATTTTGAATAGCTTTGCCAAGGAACATGACGCATTGGAAATCAAAGGCGGCGTTATTGAAGGCGAAATTGCCACGCTTGAACAAATCAGCGAACTTGGTAACCTGCCAAACTACGAAGGTATGGTCGCTATGTTGCTTAGTGTATTACAAGCTCCGATCCGCAACTTTGCATATGCTGCAAAATCGGTTGCTGATCAAAAAGAAGAACAAGGTGCTTAAACCACAACCTATTCTGGAATAAACGAATAATTAAATGAAATTAGGAGGAAAAATCATGACAAAAGAGCAAATTATTGATGCTATTAAAGAAATGTCAGTTCTAGACTTGAACGATCTTGTTAAAGCAATTGAAGAAGAATTTGGAGTAACAGCTGCAGCACCAGTTGCAGTAGCAGGTGGCGCTGGCGGCGGAGAAGCTGCTGAGGAGCAAACAGAATTTGATGTTGTACTTGAAAGTGCCGGAGATTCTAAAATTAAAGTTGTTAAAGCAGTTAAAGAAATCACTGGCCTTGGCTTGAAAGATGCAAAAGATTTAGTAGATAACGCTCCAAAAGCTATTAAAGAAGCTGTATCTAAAGATGAAGCTGAAGAATTAAAAGGTAAACTTGAAGAAGTTGGAGCAACTGTTGAACTGAAGTAGTTAGATAAGAAAGCCTGCTGGATTCCAGTGGGCTTTCCATCTGTTTGGTAAAGCGAGGATGCCGGATCCAGACATTGAACATCCTCTAAAGTGATTCTTTTGGTTTCACTTTTTCTTCCTTAGTACACTATAAACAAAGTGGGTGCAAAATGGCCGAGCAATACTTTTCACAACAACCCCAATCTGAAAGTTCACCCAAGACATGGAGCTATCAATTAAAAGGCAAATTGTATACATTCACAAGTGATCATGGCGTATTTTCGAAAAACGAGGTTGATTTTGGTTCGCGGTTATTGATCGAGGAATTTAAAGAACCGGATCAACATGGAGATTTGCTCGATCTTGGCTGCGGATACGGACCAATCGGTATTTGCGTTGCCGACCATTTATCAAATCGGCGTGTAGTAATGACTGACATTAATGAACGTGCCTTAAAATTGGCTCGTGAGAATGCGGCTATGAACCATGTTAATAATGTAGAGCTTTTCCACAGTGATCGATTTGCCAATTTATTGGATCGAAAATTCGCTGCCATCCTTACTAATCCACCGATAAGGGCCGGCAAAAAAACCGTTCATGCCATGTTGGAAGAAAGCAAACTCGCCTTATTAGACCAAGGTGAATTATGGGTAGTCATGCAAAAGAAGCAAGGAGCACCATCAACGAAAGACAAATTACAAACATTATTTGGAAATGTAGAGGTGGTCGCGCGTTCGAAAGGCTATTATATTATGCGCGCTAAAAATTAGAGTAATGTTATTACCATGCTTGATTAAATCTAAAGTGTAACGTTTGACCTTGTATTTCTACTATGGTATTATAATAAAATGCTAACATGGAAATGCTTTGTCAAGGGGAATTTTTGTGGAAATCAAACGTATATTTCATTGGTGAACGGAGACAATGATAAAATGGGAAACTTATCTAATTAGAGAAGCCGCACGTTTTTTATTTTAATGCTTCTCGCTATAGGCTCCCTGTTGATGGTTTATGCAGCGGTTAAGTTTTGTTGATATCCGCTCATCACGAATTGATTTTATCATTCCATCAAGACCACCTTACATTTATAGTAGCATGTTTAGCAGATTTTAGTAAGAGTTTATTTTATGTTTATGATTCGAGGAACAGAACCGAAATGGCAAATCGTTTTGGTTATGTTTTTCTAATATAATAGTTGTTTTTCAAGTTTGTGTGATGAAAAATGATGGATTTGAGAGGTGAAGCAGTTGACAGGTCAATTAGTTCAATATGGACGGCACCGCCAACGCAGGAGCTATGCGCGCATTAGTGAGGTTTTGGAACTACCTAACCTAATCGAAATCCAAACCGCTTCTTATCAATGGTTTTTAGAAGAAGGATTGCGGGAAATGTTTCAGGACATTTCACCGATTGAGGATTTTACTGGAAACCTATCATTGGAATTTGTCGATTATAGTTTAGGTGAACCCAAATACCCTGTCGATGAATCGAAGGAACGAGATGTTACGTATAATGCTCCGCTTCGTGTGAAGGTTCGTTTAATTAATAATGAAACCGGTGAAGTAAAAGAGCAGGAAGTATTTATGGGTGACTTCCCGCTTATGACTGATACAGGCACATTTATTATCAATGGAGCCGAGCGTGTTATCGTGTCACAGCTTGTTCGCTCTCCAAGTGTCTATTACAACGAAAAAATTGATAAAAATGGGAAAAGGGGCATCACTGCAACAGTCATCCCAAATCGTGGGGCATGGTTGGAGTTTGAAACAGATGCAAAAGATGTTGCCTATGTCCGGATTGACCGAACACGTAAACTGCCAATTACCGTGTTATTACGTGCGCTTGGATTTGGAACAGATCAGGAAATCATTGACCTGATCGGTGAAAATGAATACTTGAAAAATACATTAGATAAAGATAATACAGAAACAACGGAAAAGGCACTCCTTGAAATTTATGAGCGTTTACGTCCTGGTGAACCACCAACCGTAGACAACGCCAAAAGTCTATTAATTTCCCGTTTTTTTGATCCTAAACGGTATGATTTAGCACATGTTGGCCGATACAAGATGAACAAGAAACTGCACATAAAAAATCGTTTGTTTAATCAGGTCCTGGCTGAACCGGTTGTTGATCAGGAGACTGGAGAAGTGTTGGCGCAAAAAGGGGATCGACTAGAACGGAAATTACTAAACAAACTGCTCCCTTATTTGGAAAAAGACGAAGAAATGCTGGGCGAACAAATCCTTGAACCACATGACGGTGTGTTGGAAGAGCCGATTCGGATTCAGTCGATTAAAATTATGGATCCAACTGACCCTAGTGGAGAACGGGAATTAACAGTTATCGGTAACGCAGGGATTGAAAACAGTGCGAAAAACATCATGCCTGCAGATATATTATCAGCAATTAGTTATTTCTTTAACCTGCTGTACAAAGTTGGCGATACGGATGATATCGACCATCTTGGTAACAGAAGGTTGCGTTCCGTTGGTGAATTGCTGCAAAACCAATTTCGCATTGGGCTATCCCGTATGGAACGTGTTGTGCGTGAAAGGATGTCTATTCAGGACACATCCAGTATTACACCACAGCAACTAATTAATATTCGCCCGGTAATTGCTTCTATCAAAGAATTTTTTGGCAGTTCGCAGCTGTCACAATTTATGGATCAAACCAACCCACTGGCAGAGCTTACTCATAAGCGGCGTTTATCTGCATTAGGACCTGGTGGATTAACGCGGGAACGTGCCGGAATGGAAGTTCGTGACGTACACTATTCACACTACGGTCGTATGTGTCCGATTGAAACTCCTGAAGGTCCTAATATTGGTTTGATTAACTCGTTATCCAGTTATGCCAAAGTAAATAAGTTCGGCTTTATCGAAACACCATATCGTCGGGTTGACCCGGATACTGGCAGAGTAACTGCACAAATTGATTATCTGACCGCTGATGAAGAGGATAATTATGTTGTTGCTCAGGCAAACGCACCTTTAAACGAGGATGGAAGCTTTAGTGAGGAAGAGGTTATTGCTCGTTTCCGCGGGGAGAACACAGCCGTACCGAGAGAACGTATTGATTATATGGACGTATCACCAAAACAAGTTGTTTCGGCAGCGACAGCATGTATTCCGTTCTTGGAAAATGACGACTCCAATCGTGCGTTGATGGGTGCGAACATGCAACGTCAAGCGGTGCCATTGATGAATCCGGAAGCACCGATCGTCGGAACAGGCATGGAGTATGTTTCCGGAAAAGACTCCGGTGCAGCAATTATCTGTCGTCACGCCGGCATTGTGGAACATGTAGAAGCCAAAGAAGTACACGTGCGCCGAATTGCAGAAGTTGACGGAAAAGAAGTTAAAGGTGACCTGGATCGTTATAAATTGCAGAAATATATCCGTTCCAATCAGGGGACATGTTACAACCAGCGTCCAATTGTCAGTGCTGGAGACCGGGTAACTAAAGGTGAGATCCTTGCTGATGGTCCTTCGATGGAAAAAGGTGAGCTGGCACTTGGAAGAAATCCGCTCGTTGCCTTTATGACCTGGGAAGGATATAACTATGAAGATGCGATCATTATGAGTGAGCGTCTTGTAAAAGATGATGTTTATACATCCATTCACGTGGAGGAATATGAATCAGAGTCGCGGGATACCAAGCTCGGACCGGAAGAGATTACAAGGGATATTCCGAACGTTGGTGAAGATGCCTTAAAGAATCTCAACGAACAAGGGATCATCCGTATTGGCGCTGAAGTTACTGATGGCGATATTTTGGTCGGGAAAGTAACACCAAAAGGCGTCACAGAGCTATCCGCAGAAGAACGTCTGCTTCATGCCATTTTTGGTGAAAAAGCGCGTGAAGTTCGTGATACATCACTACGGGTACCGCATGGCGCTGGTGGAATTGTTCTGGATGTCAAGATCTTTAACCGTGAAGACGGCGATGAACTGCCTCCTGGAGTAAATCAGCTTGTACGTGTTTATATTGTACAAAAACGTAAAATTCATGAAGGCGACAAAATGGCAGGCCGCCACGGTAACAAAGGGGTTATCTCGAAAATCTTGCCAGAAGAGGATATGCCGTTTTTACCAGATGGTACCCCAGTTGATATTATGCTTAACCCATTAGGTGTTCCGTCACGAATGAATATTGGACAGGTGTTCGAATTGCACTTGGGTATTGCAGCAAGACGATTAGGTATTCATGTGGCAACACCGGTATTTGATGGTGCAAGGGAAGAAGACGTGTGGGAAACCCTGGAAGAGTCCGGTATGCCGCGGGATGCTAAAACAATACTGTATGATGGCAGAACCGGGGAACCGTTTGATAACCGTGTTTCTGTTGGGGTCATGTATATGATCAAACTGGCACACATGGTTGACGATAAGTTACATGCCCGTTCAACCGGGCCATATTCACTCGTTACACAACAACCGCTCGGTGGTAAAGCACAATTTGGCGGTCAGCGCTTTGGTGAAATGGAAGTTTGGGCGCTTGAAGCATATGGTGCTGCCTATACCTTGCAAGAAATTCTTACTGTTAAATCAGATGATGTTGTTGGTCGTGTGAAAACGTACGAATCGATCGTCAAAGGTGATAATGTACCTGAACCTGGTGTACCAGAGTCATTTAAAGTATTAATTAAAGAACTACAAAGTCTTGGGTTAGACGTCAAGGTTCTATCAAGTGACGAAGAAGAAATTGAAATGCGGGAAATCGAGGAAGAGGATACCGAATCTGCAAGCAAACTTAACCTGGAAGTTGAACAAAGTTAATTACAACCAAAGATGTTGGCATGGAACTTGCCAACATCTTTAGGTTTTAGCATAATGAGGAAATCGGACACTAAAAAGGGAGGTAGGCCCCTTGCTAGATGTAAACAACTTTGAGTATATGAAAATTGGTTTAGCATCATCAGAGAAAATCCGCTCATGGTCATATGGTGAGGTTAAAAAGCCGGAAACGATTAATTATCGTACATTAAAGCCGGAGAAGGATGGGCTTTTTTGTGAGCGTATTTTTGGACCCACGAAGGATTGGGAATGTCATTGCGGAAAGTATAAACGAGTGCGCTACAAGGGTGTTGTATGTGACCGTTGTGGTGTGGAGGTAACCAAGGCAAAAGTTCGTCGTGAGCGGATGGGACATATTGAGCTTGCCGCACCAGTTTCACATATTTGGTATTTTAAAGGAATCCCGAGCAGAATGGGACTCGTACTGGATATGTCACCACGTGCATTGGAAGAGGTTATTTATTTCGCGGCATATATTGTCACTGATCCCGGCAGTACGCCATTGGAGAGGAAGCAATTATTATCCGAGAAAGAATACCGTGCCTATTATGATAAATATGGGAAAACGTTCAAGGCACAAATGGGCGCCGAGGCAATTCGCAAACTTCTTGAGGATATTGACCTCGACAAAGAGGCGGATATACTAAAAGAAGAACTCAAAACGGCGCATGGTCAACGACGCACCCGTGCAATTAAACGATTGGAAGTACTGGAGGCATTCCGTCATTCCGGTAATGAACCGTCCTGGATGGTTATGGATGTGTTGCCGGTTATCCCGCCGGAAATCAGGCCGATGGTTCAATTGGACGGCGGACGTTTTGCAACCTCTGATTTAAATGATTTATATCGTCGCGTTATTAACCGCAATAATCGTTTGAAGCGCCTCCTGGATCTTGGTGCACCAAGTATTATTGTGCAAAATGAGAAACGAATGCTGCAGGAAGCAGTCGATGCTTTAATCGATAACGGTCGCCGCGGCCGCCCAGTAACCGGTCCAGGTAACCGGCCGTTAAAATCATTGTCACATATGCTAAAGGGAAAACAAGGTCGCTTCCGTCAAAACTTATTGGGTAAGCGGGTTGATTATTCCGGCCGTTCTGTTATCGTTGTTGGACCACACTTGAAAATGTACCAGTGTGGCTTGCCAAAGGAAATGGCTTTGGAACTGTTTAAACCGTTTATCATGAAAGAACTTGTGGAAAAGGGATTGGCGCATAACATTAAATCAGCCAAACGTAAAATTGAGCGGGTTCATCCTGAGGTTTGGGATGTTTTAGAAGATGTTATTAAAGAACATCCGGTATTGCTTAACCGGGCTCCAACCTTACACCGACTTGGGATTCAGGCTTTTGAACCGACATTGGTTGAAGGTCGTGCGATTCGTTTGCATCCACTTGTTTGTACAGCATACAATGCCGATTTTGATGGAGACCAAATGGCGGTACACGTACCGTTGTCAGCTGAAGCGCAGGCGGAAGCACGAATTTTAATGCTTGCTGCCCAGAACATCTTGAACCCGAAAGATGGCAAACCAGTTGTTACGCCGTCTCAGGACATGGTGTTGGGAAACTATTATTTAACGCTTGAACGGGAGAATGCAATTGGTGAAGGCTCTGTTTTTAACGATATCAATGAAGCGTTAATTGCTTACCAAAATGGTTATGTACATTTGCACACACGAATAGCTGTTAAGGCATCTAGTGTAAACAATGAGACCTTTACCGAAAAACAGCAAAATCAATTGTTACTAACAACGGTAGGGAAATTAATATTTAATGAGATTTTATCTGATTCGTTCCCATATATTAATGAACCAACCAAGACCAATCTTGAGGTTCGCACACCGGAGAAATATTTCGTGGAAAACGGAACGAATATAAAAGAGGAAATTGAAAAACGTGAGCTGATCAAACCATTCAAAAAAGGGTTTTTGGGCGATATTATTGCGGAAGTATTCAAGAAATTTAAAGTCAGTGAAACTTCCAAAATGCTTGACCGCATGAAGGACCTTGGCTACAGCTTTTCTACCAAGGCTGGTATGACAGTTGGGGTATCCGATATTGTGGTATTGAAAGAAAAAGAGGATATTCTGGAAGATGCACAGCAAAAAGTAGATAAGGTATTGAAACAATTTCGTCGTGGTTTAATCACGGAGGAAGAACGCTATGACCGTGTTATTGCGGTATGGTCACAAGCGAAGGATACCATTCAGGATAAATTGATGGGGTCGCTGAATGCTCGTAACCCAATTTTCATGATGAGCGATTCCGGAGCACGTGGTAATGCTTCCAACTTCACGCAGCTTGCTGGTATGCGCGGTCTAATGGCTAACCCATCTGGACGTATTATTGAGTTACCGATTAAATCAAGCTTCCGTGAAGGGCTAACTGTATTGGAATACTTTATTTCCACACACGGAGCCAGAAAAGGATTAGCCGACACGGCATTGAAGACAGCTGACTCTGGTTACTTAACGCGTCGTCTTGTTGATGTTGCTCAAGATGTTATTGTCAGGGAAAACGATTGTGGAACAGATCGAGGCTTAACTGTTGAGGCGTTAACAGATGGTACTGAAGTGATCGAACCGCTTGTGGACCGACTCATTGGCCGGACCGCATTTGAAACAGTGCGTCATCCGGAAACAGGTGATACAATCGCTGAATTTAACACGTTAATCACGGAAGATCAGGCAAAACAAATCGTTGAAGCAGGTATTGAGCAGGTTACTATTCGTTCCGCATTTACATGTAACACGAAACACGGGGTATGTAAGAAATGTTATGGCCGTAACCTGGCAACTGGTGATGAGGTTGAAGTTGGTGAGGCAGTTGGAATCATCGCAGCCCAATCAATTGGTGAACCTGGTACACAGTTAACTATGCGTACTTTCCATACAGGCGGAGTTGCTGGTGATGATATCACACAAGGTCTCCCTCGTATTCAGGAATTGTTTGAGGCGCGTAATCCAAAAGGTCAGGCCGTAATCACAGAAATTTTTGGAACGGTTAAAGAGATTAAAGAAGTAAAAGACAAACAGGAAATTGTCATCCAGGGTGACGTAGAAGAGAAGTCATACGCTGTTCCGTACAATGCACGGCTTAAAGTATCACTTGATGATCAAGTCATTGCCGGACAGGAATTGACTGAGGGTTCTGTGGATCCGAAAGAATTACTGCGCGTACAAGGTGTAGATGGCGTACAGAATTACCTCCTGCGTGAAGTGCAGCGTGTATATCGCATGCAGGGTGTTGAAATTGGCGATAAACACGTGGAGGTTATGGTACGACAAATGCTTCGTAAAATCCGCATTATGGATGGCGGTGATACGGATGTTCTGCCTGGTTCATTACTGGAAATACACCAGTTTAAAGAAGCCAATCAGGAAGTCCTTCATGAAGAAAGACAGCCGGCTGTTGGCAAACCGGTATTACTCGGTATCACAAAAGCATCGTTGGAAACAGATTCATTCCTGTCTGCTGCGTCCTTCCAAGAAACAACGCGTGTCTTAACGGATGCTGCTATAAAAGGAAAACGGGATGAGCTGCTTGGTTTGAAAGAAAACGTCATTATTGGTAAGCTGGTACCTGCTGGAACAGGTATTGACAGGTACCGGAAAATTGAAGCAGCTATTGATGAGCCACAGGAAGATGAACAAGAAGAAGTAGTGCAATAAACAGCAAAAAAAGAAGTAGAGATAAAGAAAAAGTATAGTAAGTAATCGGAAGCACCTTATATGAGTTTCATCTAAATTTGTGTTGACATTAAAAAAAGACAATGGTACTATATTCAAGGTGCTTCCGATTATACTTGTTTGCTTTGGAGGATATTACGATGTCTTATGAAAAAGTAACTCAGGTTCGCTCACGATTAATAATCGGTATAAAGCAGACGCTTAAAGCCATGGAAAAAGGCGTCATCAGTGAAGTAGTTGTTGCGAACGATGCAGATCAACAAATGATTGAAGAGGTAGTGCGTTTGGCTGATGAACTAAATATTTCCATAGATCGTGTTGATTCAATGAAAAAGCTTGGCGCAGCTTGTGGAATAGATGTTGGTGCATCAACTGTAGCAATTAAACATGATTAGTTTTGGCGAGGGCCCTCGTGAAAGCTTTGTTTTTTGTTTAAAAATGAACCACCTGGGTACGTGGTATTACAAATTGCTGTGGCACCAGGTGGTACAAGACGATATTTTTACAGTTTATACTTGAAGGGAGGATAATAAAGTGCCTACAATTAACCAACTTGTACGTAAAGGCCGTGTCAGCAAAACAAAACAATCTGACTCACCTGCATTAAACAAAGGGTACAATAGTTTTAAAAAATCATTCACCGATCTTTCATCTCCGCAAAAACGTGGTGTTTGTACCCGTGTAGGAACATTGACACCGAAGAAGCCTAACTCGGCACTTCGTAAGTATGCCCGTGTTCGTTTGTCAAACAACATTGAGGTAACAGCTTATATTCCTGGTATTGGCCACAACTTGCAAGAACATAGTGTTGTGCTTATCCGCGGCGGACGTGTAAAAGACCTGCCGGGGGTACGGTACCATATTGTTCGCGGTGCACTTGACACAGCCGGTGTTGAAGGACGTGCACAAGGACGTTCAAAATATGGAACAAAGAAAAAGAAATAATAACAGCCAGGTATAAAGCGTTCAAAAAGGCAATTAAAGGGAATCGTTCTTTTTTCGTGCCTTTTGAACTTCAACCAAGATTCTGAGAAAGGAGGGGGACATATGCCACGAAAAGGACCAGTACCTAAACGCGATGTCTTACCGGATCCATTATACAATTCAAAATTAGTAACTCGTTTAATCAATCAAATCATGGTTGACGGCAAACGAGGCAAAGCACAAAAAATTCTTTATAAAGCATTTGAACTTGTTGGCGAACGAAGCGGTCAAAACGCAATGGAAGTTTTTGAACAAGCAATGAAAAATGTTATGCCAGTACTTGAGGTGCGTGCCCGCCGTGTTGGTGGATCAAACTACCAGGTACCAATGGAAGTGAGACCTGAACGACGTCAAGCATTGGGGCTTCGTTACATTGTTAACTATTCTCGACTCCGCGGAGAGAAAACAATGGAAGAACGCCTTGCAAACGAAATTCTGGACGCATCAAACAACACAGGTGCATCTGTTAAAAAACGCGAAGAAATGCACAAGATGGCAGAAGCAAACAAAGCATTTGCTCACTATCGTTGGTAAAATTTCAGGCGTGTTCAAAAGAAAAATAAAAGAACCGGGGTCGGCTAAGATTTTTGTCGTTCTGTTGTAATGCCAATACTATATCCGAAATTCGGAGTTCATTTTATACTTTTTGAACAGCTTATACACTAAATGTTTTCACAAGAAAGGAGAAGAATACATGCCGAGAGAGTTCTCCTTGGAAAAGACGCGCAATATTGGTATTATGGCGCATATTGACGCAGGTAAAACCACTACAACTGAGCGTATTCTTTTCTATACAGGACGTATTCATAAGATTGGTGAAACACATGAAGGTGCCTCTCAAATGGACTGGATGGAGCAAGAGCAGGAACGCGGAATTACGATTACTTCCGCTGCAACGACTGCCCAATGGAAGAACCATCGTATTAACATCATTGACACACCGGGCCACGTAGACTTCACAGTTGAGGTGGAACGTTCATTGCGTGTCCTTGATGGTGCTGTAACAGTCCTTGATGCACAGTCGGGTGTTGAACCACAAACAGAAACAGTGTGGCGCCAAGCAACCACATATGGCGTGCCACGTATTGTGTTTATTAACAAAATGGATAAGATCGGTGCTGACTTCATGTATGCGACCGGTACACTAAAACAACGGTTAGGTGCCAATGCCCATCCGGTTCAATTGCCAATTGGTGCAGAGGATAATTTTGAAGGTCTCATTGATCTAGTCACGATGGAAGCTTATTACTATGAGGACGATTTAGGAACTCGTGCAGATGCCCGGGAAATTCCTGATGAGTATAAAGACAAAGCTCAAGAAATGCGCGATTCATTAGTTGAAGCTGTTGCCGAACTTGATGAAGATTTGATGATGAAATATTTGGAAGGCGAAGAGATTTCCGAAGAGGAACTAAAAGCCGCCATTCGTCAGGCAACATTGAATGTTGAATTCTACCCAGTGTTTGGTGGATCAGCATTTAAGAACAAAGGTGTTCAATTAATGCTTGATGGTGTTATTGATTACCTTCCAGCACCAACGGATGTACCGCCAATCGAAGGTATCCTGCCAGATTCTGAAGAGAAAGTGACACGGCCGTCAGATGACGATGCACCATTTTCAGCACTGGCATTTAAAGTAATGACAGACCCGTATGTTGGTAAACTGACATTCTTCCGCGTTTATTCCGGAACATTGGACTCCGGTTCATATGTGAAGAACTCAGTAAAAGACAAACGGGAACGGGTTGGACGGATTCTGCAAATGCACGCCAATCACCGTCAGGAAATTTCCACTGTTTATTCTGGTGAAATCGCTGCTGCAGTAGGATTGAAGGATACCGGAACCGGTGATACGCTATGTGCTGAAAAAGACACGGTCATCCTGGAATCCATGGAATTCCCGGAACCGGTTATTTCCGTAGCGATTGAACCAAAAACCAAAGCTGACCAGGATAAAATGGGCATTGCATTAGGGAAGCTTGCGGAAGAAGATCCAACATTTAAAACGGAAACAAACGTTGAGACTGGTCAAACAATCATTTCCGGTATGGGTGAACTTCACCTGGATGTCATTGTTGACCGCCTGAAACGCGAATTCAAAGTAGAAGCCAATGTTGGTGCGCCACAAGTTGCGTACCGTGAAACTTTCCGTTCTTCTGCTGAGGTTGAAGGTAAATTCATTCGTCAATCTGGCGGACGTGGACAATATGGTCACGTTTGGGTTAAATTTGAACCTAATGAAGAAGGAGCAGGCTTTGAGTTTGAAAACAAAATTGTTGGCGGAGTTGTTCCACGTGAATACATTCCCGCTATCGAAGCAGGCATTAAAGAATCCATGGAAAATGGTGTGTTAGCCGGTTATCCGTTAATTGATGTCAAAGCTACATTATTTGATGGCAGCTACCATGATGTTGACTCTAATGAAATGGCATTTAAGATTGCTGCATCAATGGCGTTGAAGGCAGCGAAAAACAAATGTAACCCAGTACTGCTTGAACCAATTGAGAAGGTTGAAATCACCATTCCTGAAGAATATATGGGTGACATTATGGGAGATGTAACCTCCCGTCGCGGACGTGTAGAAGGCATGGAAGCACGTGGCCCAGCACAAATGATCAAAGCATTTGTACCCCTTTCGGAAATGTTTGGTTATGCAACTGCATTGCGTTCAAACACACAAGGACGTGGACAATATACGATGCATTTTGATCACTATGAAGAAGTGCCAAAAAGCATCTCTGAAGAAATTATCAAAAAAAATGCTGGTGAATAATTGATTTTTTGATAAATCTAAAGTATAACTTTAATGAAGGTAAGGAAAATAACCCAAATAAGTTATTTTCCTACCATCATAATATACATGTTCATTTAATTAAAGGAGGAAATATAAATGGGTAAAGAAAAATTCGATCGCTCGAAAAGTCACGTAAACATTGGAACAATCGGTCACGTTGACCATGGTAAAACAACATTAACTGCAGCAATTACCACTACATTGCATAAGAAATCAGGTAAAGGTACTGCAATGGCATACGATCAAATCGACGGTGCTCCAGAAGAAAAAGAACGTGGAATCACGATTGCAACTTCACACGTTGAGTATGAAACGGATTCCCGTCACTATGCGCACGTTGACTGCCCAGGCCACGCTGACTATGTTAAAAACATGATCACTGGTGCAGCACAAATGGACGGTGCGATTCTGGTAGTATCTGCTGCTGATGGCCCAATGCCGCAAACTCGTGAACATATCCTGTTGTCACGTAACGTTGGTGTACCTGCTATCGTTGTTTTCCTGAACAAATGTGACATGGTTGATGACGAAGAGCTATTAGAATTGGTAGAAATGGAAGTTCGCGATCTATTAACTGAATACGACTTCCCTGGTGACGATGTACCAGTAATCAAAGGTTCTGCATTAAAAGCACTTGAAGGTGACGCTGACTATGAAGCTAAAATCTTTGAATTGATGGATGCAGTTGACGAATACATTCCAACACCAGAACGTGATCATGAAAAAGCATTCATGATGCCTGTTGAGGACGTATTCTCTATCACTGGCCGTGGTACAGTTGCTACTGGTCGTGTAGAACGTGGAACTGTTAAAGTTGGTGATGAAGTTGAAATCATCGGCCTTAACGAAAAACCAGGAAAAACTACTGTTACTGGTGTAGAAATGTTCCGTAAGTTGCTTGACTATGCAGAAGCTGGTGATAACATCGGTGCATTACTTCGTGGTGTAGCCCGTGAAGATATCAATCGTGGTCAAGTGTTGGCTAAACCAGGCTCAATCACACCACACACGAACTTTAAAGCTGAAGTTTATGTATTGTCAAAAGAAGAAGGTGGACGTCATACACCATTCTTTGCTAACTATCGTCCACAATTCTATTTCCGTACAACGGATGTGACTGGTGTTATTACACTACCAGAAGGAGTAGAAATGGTAATGCCTGGCGATAACATTGAAATGACTGTTGAACTCATTTCACCAATCGCTATTGAAGATGGTACCCGCTTCTCTATCCGTGAAGGTGGACGTACTGTTGGATCAGGCGTTGTAACAACTATTGAAAAATAATTGTTGATAAAATAAGCTAGCTTGAAATGTTAGACAGGCGGTGTGACGACACCGTCTGTTTTTTGGTTTATGGAAGCTGCGTGTGATGGGTATTTGTTGTTGGGGAGTTTAGCTCCTGTTGTGAGTTCGGCACGTACGTCGCCAACCGGGCGCTAACTTGTTTAAAAAAACTCCCGTCATCCCTTGCATTCCGTGTAAAAAGTAAGTATAATACATAAATGTGCAATCTAATGGGTACAAGTGTTAAATTAGGCTTATGACCATACATGATGACGGTTATACTTATATTAATCAGAAAAAAAGGGTTGCATTGACCATCATGATTCTATATAATTGAAATGTTGGTCACAAGGCGATGAAGTGGAAGGTTGTTGGCACACCCGGCCCCTTTGCCATGGCGGGTGGTCAAGAAATTTTCACGGAGAATGTCTATTATAAAATGGGCGTAAAGGAGGGAAAATAATGGCAAAAGAAAAGATTAGAATCCGTTTAAAAGCGTACGATCATCGAATTTTGGATCAGTCCTCAGAAAAAATTGTAGATACTGCAAAGCGATCTGGAGCAGCCGTTTCCGGTCCAATCCCGTTACCTACAGAGAAATCTGTTTATACGGTGTTGCGTGCAGTGCACAAATACAAAGATGCACGTGAGCAATTCGAAATGCGCACACATAAACGGTTGATAGATATTGTTAATCCAACACCACAAACGGTGGATTCATTAATGCGTCTTGATTTACCATCCGGTGTGGATATTGAAATTAAACTTTAATAAATTTTGTACCAAATAGGAGGTGTAACGGATGACGAAAGGAATCTTAGGTCGTAAAATCGGCATGACACAGCTTTTTTCTGAGAACGGAGAATTGCTTCCTGTTACAGTTATTCAAGCTGAGCCAAACGTAGTCCTGCAGAAACGGACGATGGAGAATGACGGCTATGAAGCTATTCAAATTGGATTTGCTGATGAAAAGGAATCTCGCACGAATAAAGCAGAAAAAGGGCATGCTGAAAAAGCAAACACAACCCCTAAGCGCTACGTTCGTGAAATCCGTAACGCAAATCTTGATGAATATGAAGTAGGTCAGGAAATTAGCGTTGAAGTATTTCAAGCTGGAGACAAAATTGATGTAACTGGAACATCAAAAGGGAAAGGTTTCCAAGGTGCAATCAAACGGCACAATCAGCAGCGCGGACCAATGGGACACGGGTCACACTTCCATCGTGCACCTGGTGCAATGGGTGATATTGATCCAATGCGTGTCTTCAAAGGAAAAAGTCTGCCAGGTCAAATGGGCGGCGAACAGGTTACGATCCAAAACCTTGAAGTAGTTAATGTAGATGCACAGCGCAATCTAATTCTTGTCAAAGGTAATGTACCTGGTGCGAAAAAGTCATACGTAAAAGTCACAAGTGCAATCAAGGCTAACTAATTATACAAACGAAGGGAGGATATGTCATGCCTAAAGTAGCACTATTTAAACAAGATGGTTCACAAGCAGGAGATATGGAGTTGACCGATTCCGTTTTTGGCATTGAACCGAATACCCATGTATTACATGAAGCTGTTGTTATGCAACAGGCATCATTGCGTCAAGGCACCCATGATGTGAAAAATCGTTCAGAAGTACGTGGCGGTGGTCGCAAACCATGGCGTCAAAAAGGTACCGGCCGTGCTCGTCAAGGTTCCATTCGTGCTCCACAATGGGTAGGCGGCGGAACAGTTTTTGGTCCAACACCACGGAGTTACAGCTACAAATTGCCGAAAAAGGTACGTCGTCTGGCACTTAAATCAGCGCTATCTTCCAAAGTAAATGAAGAAAATCTGGTTGTTCTTGACGGTATAACAATCGATGCCCCAAAAACAAAAGAAATTGTCAACATGCTTCAAGCTTTGAACGTGGATAACAAGGCATTAATTGTTACAGCGGAAAAAGATGAAACGGTAATCCGTTCAGCAAACAACCTTCAAACAGTAAAAGTACTTACTGTAGAAGAAGTGAATGTAGTTGATTTACTCACGCATGACAAGCTGATTCTGACGAAGGATGCGGCTGAAAAAGCAGGGGAGGTGCTTGCATAATGGAAGGTTCAAGAGATATTATTAAGCGCCCTGTCATTACAGAGAACTCTGCCGAATTAATGGCAGATAAGAAATATACGTTCGAAGTAAGCCCCAAAGCGAATAAAACACAAATCAAAGATGCTGTGGAAGATGTCTTTGGTGTGAAAGTAATTAAAGTAAATACGTTAAATGTAAAAGGTAAATTCAAACGAATGGGTCGGTATGGCGGTTATCGCTCAGATCGTAAAAAGGCTATCGTCCAGCTTTCGGAAGACAGTAAAGAACTGGATTTCTTTGAAGGCTAAAAGTTAATGTGAAGGAGGGAAAACAAGATGGCGATTAAAAAATTCAGACCAACTTCAAATGGTCGACGTAATATGTCGATATCTGATTTTGCGGAGATTACAACAGATCAACCAGAAAAATCCCTGTTAAGCCCGATATATAAACGTGGCGGCCGCAATAACCAGGGAAAATTAACTGTTCGTCATCAAGGTGGTGGACATAAGCGTCAATACCGGATGATCGATTTCAGACGGAATAAAGATGGTATACCTGGACGCGTTGCTACTATTGAGTATGATCCTAACCGCACAGCAAATATTGCTTTAATTCATTATGCAGACGGTGAAAAACGCTATATATTAGCACCAAAAGGACTCAAAGTAGGCCAGCAAATTGAATCTGGCGAGAATGCCGATATTAAACTAGGTAATGCACTGGCACTAAAAGATATTCCGGTTGGTACAGTTGTTCATAACATTGAATTAAAACCGGGGAATGGTGGCCAATTAGCCAGATCTGCTGGTGCTGAGGCGCAAATTCTTGGTCGCGAAGGAAAATATAGTTTGGTACGTTTAGGTTCTGGAGAGGTTCGGTTAGTTTTATCAACTTGCCGTGCAACAATTGGCCAGGTTGGTAACGTGGAACATGAACTTATTCGTGTTGGTAAAGCGGGCCGCACGCGTTGGTTAGGCAAGCGCCCAACCGTACGTGGATCTGTTATGAACCCTAATGATCACCCACATGGTGGTGGTGAAGGACGCGCACCAATCGGACGCAAATCACCAATGTCACCTTGGGGTAAACCTACACTTGGATACAAAACACGTCAACGCAATAAGCAAACAGATAAGTATATCGTGCGTTCACGTAAAAAATAACGGTATAGACGGGAAGTTCCCCCCGTATCTAACTTTGAAAGGAGGTTTATCCATGGGTCGCAGTTTGAAAAAAGGACCTTTTGCAGATGACCATCTAATGAAGAAGATAGAGAAATTAAATGAAGACGACAAGAAACAGGTTGTAAAAACGTGGTCTCGTCGTTCAACTATATTCCCTCAATTTATTGGTCACACTGTGGCTGTTTATGACGGGCGCAAACATGTGCCAGTTTATATTACGGAAGACATGGTCGGACATAAATTAGGTGAATTCGCGCCAACCCGGACGTTTAAAGGGCACGCAGGCGATGATAAGAAAACAAAACGCTAATGAGAGGAGGCGCTCTATATGCAAGCTAAAGCCGTTGCTAAATCCGTTCGTATTGCTCCTCGTAAAGTTCGCTTAGTAATAGATTTAATTCGAGGAAAAAACGTTGGTGAGGCTATTGCCATTTTACGCCATACCCGACGTGGTGCTTCTCCAGTCGTAGAAAAGGTGCTCAACTCAGCAATCGCAAATGCCGAACACAACTACGAAATGGATACAGACAGTTTGGTTATATCAGAAGCATTTGTAAATGAAGGTGCTACGCTGAAACGTTTTCGTCCACGGGCACAAGGACGTGCAAGTAAAATCAACAAACGCACAAGCCACATTACAGTGGTTGTCACAGAAAAGAAGGAGGGATAGTCAGTGGGTCAAAAGGTAAATCCTCAAGGTCTGCGTGTCGGTATAATTCGTGACTGGGAGTCAAAATGGTACGCAGGCAAAGACTATGCAGACTTACTACATGAAGATATTAAAATCAGAGAATATCTTGAAAACCGTCTACGTATTGCTGCTGTGTCTTCTATTGAAATTGAACGTGCAGCAAACCGTGTTAACATCACCATTCATACTGGTAAGCCAGGTATGGTAATTGGTAAAGGCGGTTCAGAAGTAGAAGCTTTACGTAAATCATTAAACAGCTTGACTGGCAAACGTGTCCATATTAATATTGTTGAGATCAAAAAAGTGGATTTGAATGCTACATTAGTTGCTGAAAATATTGCTCGTCAATTAGAGAATCGTATCTCTTTCCGCCGTGCGCAAAAGCAGGCTATTCAACGTGCTATTCGTGGAGGCGCAAAGGGAATAAAAACACAAGTATCCGGACGTCTGGGTGGAGCGGATATCGCCCGTGCGGAGCATTATAGTGAAGGAACAGTACCATTGCACACATTGCGCGCTGACATTGATTATGGAACAGCTGAAGCAGACACCACTTATGGTAAATTGGGTGTTAAAGTGTGGATCTATCGTGGTGAAATCCTTCCAACAAAAACTGATAACTAAGGAAGGGGGCAATGCATTATGTTAATGCCAAAACGTGTAAAATATCGTAGACAACACCGTGGCCGTATGAAAGGTCAAGCAAAAGGTGGTAAAACAGTAGCATTTGGTGAGTACGGCCTGCAAGCAATTGATGCATCATGGATTACAAGTCGTCAAATTGAGGCTGCTCGTATTGCTATGACCCGTTACATGAAACGTGGCGGTAAAGTGTGGATTAAAATTTTCCCAGATAAACCTTATACCAAAAAACCTCTTGAAGTTCGTATGGGATCCGGTAAAGGGGCCCCTGAAGGATGGGTCGCTGTTATAAAACCTGGGAAAATCATGTTTGAAATCGCCGGTGTATCCGAGGAAGTCGCACGTGAAGCATTGCGTCTTGCTTCTCATAAACTGCCGATTCGAACCAAATTCGTAAAACGTGAAGAAATTGGTGGTGAAATCAATGAAGGCTAATGAGATTAGAGAGCTAACCACTGCCGAAATTGAACAAAAGGTCAAAACGTTAAAGGAAGAACTATTTAATTTGCGCTTTCAGTTAGCAACTGGACAATTGGAAAATACGGCACGAATTCGTGAAGTTAAGAAATCAATTGCACGTATGAAAACAGTTGTACGTCAACGTGAAATAAGTGTGAATAACTAACGTAAATAAGAGAGGAGGTTAGCCTCAAAATGACTGAACGTAATAATCGTAAAGTATATACCGGCCGTGTAGTATCAGATAAAATGGACAAAACGATCACAGTTTTGGTTGAAACCTATAAGTTCCATAAATTATACGGTAAACGTGTAAAATACTCGAAAAAATTTAAAACACATGATGAAAACAATCAAGCAAAAATTGGTGATATCGTACGCATCATGGAAACACGCCCGCTTTCAGCCACTAAGCGTTTCCGTTTGATTGATGTTGTTGAAGAAGCGGTCATTATTTAATAAAAGTTCGCTCAGGAAGATCCGAAGGGAGGTCACTCTTTATGATTCAACAGGAAACTAGTTTAAAAGTTGCAGACAACTCTGGTGCCCGTGAAGTACTAGCAATTAAAGTATTAGGCGGATCTGGACGTAAAACAGCTAATATTGGTGATGTCATTGTTTGTTCGGTGAAACATGCAACACCAGGAGGCGTTGTCAAAAAAGGTGAAGTTGTTAAAGCTGTTATTGTACGCAGCAAATCCGGAATGCGCCGTAAAGATGGATCGTATATTCGTTTTGATGAAAATGCTGCCGTAATTATCCGTGATGACAAAAGTCCAAGAGGTACACGTATCTTCGGACCAGTTGCTCGGGAATTGCGTGATGCAAAGTTCATGAAAATCGTATCTCTAGCTCCAGAAGTTTTATAAACCAAATGTTTAGACCTTGCCAAGGAGGTGCGTAAAGCATGCATGTAAAAAAAGGTGATAAAGTCAAAGTTATTTCCGGAAAAGATCGTGGCAAACAAGGGACTATTTTAGAAGCATATCCTAAAAAAGAACGTGTCATTGTCGAAGGAATCAACATGGTGAAAAAGCACGCCAAGCCTTCACAAGATAATCCTCAGGGTGGAATTCTCGATCAGGAAGCTGCTATTCATGTTTCCAATGTAATGCCAATTGACCCGAAATCAGGTGAACCAACTCGTGTTGGGTATGAAGTACGGGACGGCAAAAAGGTTCGTATCGCGAAAAAATCCGGTGAAGCATTAGATAAGTAATTTTCGGCGAAAGGAGGGCGCTCGTGATGAATCAACTTAAACAAAAATATCAAGATGAGATTTTGCCATCTTTGATGAATAAATTCAATTATGAATCTGTTATGCAAGTGCCAGCAATCGAAAAAATTGTTATCAATATGGGTGTTGGCGATGCAGTTTCAAACTCAAAAGCATTGGATAGTGCAGTTGAAGAACTAGCTTTAATTTCTGGGCAAAAACCAATGATAACCCGCGCAAAGAAATCTATTGCAGGTTTCCGTTTGCGTGAAGGAATGCCAATTGGAACTAAAGTTACGCTTCGTGGTGAACGCATGTATGAATTCCTGCAGAAACTTATTTCCGTTTCATTACCACGGGTTCGTGACTTCCGCGGAATTTCAAAAAAGGCTTTTGATGGCCGCGGTAATTACACATTAGGTATTAAAGAACAACTGATTTTCCCGGAAATTAATTATGATAAAGTAAACAAAGTGCGTGGTATGGACGTTGTTGTTGTAACAACATCAAATACTGATGAAGAAGCGCGTGAGTTGTTGGCTCAGCTAGGCATGCCTTTCCAAAAGTAAGAGAGGTCGTTATGAAGAGAGCTAATACAAGGAGGGAAAATTGTGGCTAAGAAATCAATGATTGCGAAACAAAAACGCCCACAAAAATATCAAGTTCGTGAATATACACGTTGTGAACGTTGTGGTCGTCCACATTCTGTAATCCGCAAATTTAAATTATGCCGTATTTGTTTCCGTGAACTTGCCTATAAAGGTCAAATTCCTGGTGTCAAAAAAGCAAGCTGGTAAAACCCGTTTCGGGAAGGAGGTAATGATTAATGGTTATGACAGATCCAATTGCAGATATGCTAACTCGTATTCGTAATGCTAATATGGTAAAACACGATAAGCTTGAGCTTCCTGCATCTAAAATCAAAAAAGAGATCGCTGATATCTTGAAACGTGAAGGATTCGTACGTGATTATGAATTCATTGAGGATGCCAAGCAAGGTGTTTTGCGTATATTCCTTAAGTACGGTGCAAATAGTCAACGAGTAATTACAGGTATCAAACGAATTAGTAAACCAGGTTTGCGTGTTTATGCAAAAGCCGATGAGGTACCACGAGTGCTAAACGGTCTGGGTATTGCAATCGTATCAACATCCAAAGGTGTGTTATCCGATAAAGAAGCACGCTCACAAGCTGTAGGCGGCGAAGTTCTTGCCTATGTCTGGTAATTAACATTTTCAAATTGAGGAGGTGCGTAAAATGTCTCGTATAGGATTTAAGCCAATACAAATTCCTGAAGGTGTCGAAATTAATCTTGACGGAACTCACATGACTGTAAAGGGCCCAAAAGGTGAATTATCCAGAAGCTTAAATGGTGAAATGAAAGTTGTCATTGAAGATAATGTTATCACTGTTGAACGCCCTAGTGATAATAAGGAACATCGTGCAATGCATGGTACTACCCGCAGCCTGATTGCCAATATGGTTGAAGGTGTCTCAAAAGGATTTGAAAAAGGTCTGGAAATCATTGGTGTCGGTTATCGGGCACAAAAGCAGGGGAATAAAGTAGTTATCAATGCCGGGTATTCCCATCCAGTCGAAATTGAACCACAAGATGGCATTGAAATTGAAGTTCCGAAAAACACGCAATTGGTCGTTAAAGGAATTGACAAAGAACTAGTTGGTGCGATTGCGTCAAAGATTAGAGCGATTAGACCGCCTGAACCATATAAAGGAAAAGGTATTCGCTATGTAAATGAATATGTACGTCGTAAAGAAGGTAAGACGGCGAAGTAAGCAGGTAGGGTAGAGAAAGGAGTGACTTAAATGATCACAAAGCCTGACAAAAATGCAGTACGCAAAAAAAGACATGTACGCGTTCGTAAAAACCTTTATGGAACAGAACAACGCCCACGTTTGAATGTATATCGTTCAAATAAACACATTTACGCACAATTAATTGATGATATTAATGGTACGACATTAACAAGTGCATCTACAAACGATAAAGAATTGCAAATACAAGCAACTGGCAATGTTGAGGCAGCCAAACAAGTCGGTGAACTGATCGCAAAACGTGCCCAGGATAAAGGTTGCAAATCGGTTGTATTTGACCGCGGAGGCTATCTTTATCATGGTCGTGTAAAAGCTTTGGCAGATGCTGCAAGAGATGCAGGTCTTGAATTTTAATCGATAAAGGAGGGACATACATGCATAATAGTATTGATCCAAACAAATTAGATCTTGAAGAACGCGTTGTTACAATTAACCGTGTTGCAAAAGTAGTAAAAGGTGGACGTCGTTTCCGTTTTGCTGCATTGGTGGTAGTTGGCGATAAAAACGGGCATGTAGGGTTTGGTACTGGTAAGGCGCAAGAAGTACCGGAAGCAATCAAAAAAGCAGTTGACGATGCGAAGAAAAACTTGATTGAGGTACCTATTGTCGGCACAACGATCCCACATGAAATCAATGGACGCTTTGGCTCTGGTAATGTATTAATGAAACCAGCTTATGAAGGTACTGGAGTTATTTCCGGTGGTCCGGTTCGTGCCGTGTTGGAACTTGCCGGCGTTGGTGACATTTTAACAAAATCACTTGGAGCAAACACACCTATCAATATGATTCGTGCTACTTTAAATGGATTAACAAACTTAAAACGCGCAGAAGAAGTTGCAAAACTACGCGGAAAGTCTGTAGAAGAACTGTTAGGATAAGGAGGGAAATACTATGTCTAATAAGTTAGAAATCACCCTCAAGCGCAGTGTTATTGGTCGAACAGAAGTGCAAAAGCAAACTGTTCAAGCATTAGGACTTAAAAAAATCAGGTCAACTGTTACCCGTGAGGATACACCGTCAGTTAGAGGCATGATTAATAAAGTATCCCATCTTGTAACGGTTAAAGAGGTTTAATAAAACATTAGCGTAAAGGGAGGTGCTCGCATGAAACTTCATGAATTGAAGGCATCAGAAGGAACTCGCAAAAATAGGAACCGTGTTGGTCGAGGCATGTCATCTGGAAATGGTAAGACTTCAGGAAGAGGACATAAAGGACAAAAGGCACGTTCCGGCGGTGGTACTCGTCTAGGCTTTGAAGGTGGTCAAATGCCATTATTCCAAAGCTTGCCAAAACGTGGCTTTACGAACATTAACCGTAAAGATTTTGCTATTGTGAATCTGGATGCATTAAATCGTTTTGCAGACGGTACAGAAGTTACACCTGAGCTATTACTTGAAGAAGGTGTCGTTAGCAGAGTGAAATCCGGCATTAAAGTGCTTGGAAATGGTGCTATCGAGAAGAAACTTACGGTAAAAGCTCACAAGTTCTCTGCTTCGGCTAAAGAAGCTATAGAAGCAGCGGGCGGTCAAACCGAGGTGATTTAATGTTTCGTACAATCTCCAATTTTATGCGCATAGGTGATATCAGACGGAAGATTATTTTTACATTGTTGATGTTAATTATATTCCGTCTTGGTACATTTATTCCTGTGCCATACACAAATAAAGAAGCGATTGACTTTATGAACCAGCAGAATGTGTTTGGATTCTTAAACACGTTTGGTGGTGGGGCATTACAGAACTTCTCTATTTTTGCAATGGGAATTATGCCCTACATTACAGCTTCGATTATTATGCAATTACTGCAAATGGATGTTGTACCGAAATTTGCTGAATGGAAAAAGCAAGGTGAAATGGGCCGCAAAAAACTTGCGCAAATCACCCGTTATGGAACTGTGGTGCTTGCTTTTATTCAGGCAATAGCAATGTCGATCGGATTTAATGCCATGGCCGGCGGGCAGTTGATATCGAACCCCGGCATTCCGACATTCCTGGTGATTGCAGTTGTCTTGACGAGTGGAACAACCTTTTTGATGTGGCTTGGTGAGCAAATTACTGCAAATGGAGTCGGAAATGGGATTTCGATTATCATCTTTGCCGGTATCGTCGCAGCCATACCTAATGGTGTAAAACAGTTGTATATTCAGTATTTTGATAAGCCAGGTGACGAATTGTTTATTAATATCGTCATTGTTGCATTAATTATTTTGGTTGTTCTGGCAGTTACTGTTGGTGTTATTTTTATTCAGCAAGCACTGCGGAAAATCCCAATCCAATATGCCAAAAAGCTTGTTAATCGTTCGCCAGTCGGTGGTCATTCCACCCACTTGCCACTTAAAGTAAATGCTGCAGGGGTTATTCCGGTAATTTTTGCGATCGCATTTATTATGGCACCAAGAACGGTAGCAGGACTGTTTGAAGGCAATAAGGTTGCGGCTACAATTGAAAATATCTTTGATTATACAAAACCAGCTGGGATGGCCATTTATGTTGTATTAATCATTGCGTTCACATTTTTCTACTCATTTGTTCAGGTTAATCCCGAACAAATGGCAGAGAATTTGCAGAAACAAGGTGGGTACATCCCGGGAATTCGGCCTGGTAAGAAGACGCAAAACTATCTTACCCGGGTGTTATATCGTCTTACAACGGTAGGATCGATCTTCTTGGCAGCTGTTGCAGTTTTACCTATGATCTTAGGTAAAATTGGAAATCTGCCTACATCAGTACAAATCGGCGGTACGAGTTTACTGATTGTTGTTGGTGTCGCATTGCAAACCATGAAAAAATTGGAGAGTCAGCTTGTCAAACGGCACTACAAGGGCTTTATCAAGTAAAACTCGGTCCTAGGCTTGAGAGCGAGGGGAAAGTTGTTGAATTTAATCTTAATGGGTCTTCCTGGTGCTGGTAAGGGTACCCAGGCAGAAAAAATAGTTGAAAAATATCACATCCCTCATATTTCTACAGGAGATATGTTCCGATTAGCAATTAAAGAAGGAACAGAGCTTGGTAAAAAGGCAAAAGAATTTATGGATCAAGGTGCACTTGTGCCGGATGAGGTAACAACAGGCATTGTTGACGAACGTTTGCAAAAAAGCGATTGTCAAAATGGGTTTTTACTAGACGGTTTTCCGCGGACAATTGCACAAGCTAAAAGCTTACAATCCATATTAGCCAATATGAACAAAGCAATTGATTATGTCCTGCACATTAAAGTTCCGGAGAAGAAATTGGTTGAGCGTCTGACCGGGCGCAGAATCTGTCCGACATGTGGGGCTACCTATCATGTGGTGTATAATCCTCCGAAACAAGACGGCATCTGCGATAAAGATGGGTCTCCATTAATCCAGCGGGATGATGATAAAGCTGAAACAGTAAAGAATCGATTGGCTGTTAATATTGATCAGATGCAGCCGATGCTGGATTTCTATGAGGAGAAAGGATACTTGGTAACGGTAGACGGTGATCAGGAAATTGAACAAGTATTCCAGGATATTCAATCAAAAATAGAAAAATAAGCATTCTGCTGTATAGGGGTGCATTTCTGTCTGTTAAAATGTATAATATAACAGTGTGTAATTTGGGTAGCACATTGATTACTTGATATAGCAGTGACACAGGTAGTAACACATGATAACTTTAAAACCTTCAAGAGAAGGGATTTATTATAACTATAGCCTAAGTGAAGGTGATCGTTGTGGAGGAAGCTGATTCGGTTCCGCAAATAGGTCAAGTTGTTCGAATTATGCAGGGACGCGAGACTGGCCAATATGCAGTAGTCATAAAAATAGTTGACGAACGGTATGTCTTACTAGCAGATGGGGAAAAACGTAAATATGATCGGCCAAAGAAAAAGAATTTACATCATATTGAAATTACGGATTATATATCCCCAGAAGTCCAAAACAGCCTTCTAGAAACTGGTCGTGTCACAAATGGGAAATTACGGTTTGCCGTAACTAAATTTGTCAATGAGGTTGTGACTGATTTGAAGAAGGGAGATCAACACGATGGCGAAAGACGATGTAATTGAAGTGGAAGGTACCGTAACGGAAACATTGCCAAATGCAATGTTTAATGTCGAGCTTGAAAATGGTCATACCGTTTTGGCTCATGTGTCTGGTAAAATTCGTATGCATTTCATTCGTATCTTACCCGGTGATAAAGTAACGGTAGAACTTTCACCATATGATTTAACCAGGGGACGGATTACGTACCGTTACAAGTAATAAGGAGCTCCGATATAAAAGGAGGTAAAGATGATGAAAGTAAGAGCATCTGTTAAACCAATTTGCGAGAAATGTAAAGTTATCAAACGCAAAGGTAAAGTAATGGTGATTTGTGAAAATCCTAAGCATAAACAAAAGCAAGGCTAACAGAGGTTAGATAGGATTAAAAAATTATAGGAGGTGCTAATTTTTATGGCACGTATTGCAGGTATAGATATCCCACGTGAAAAACGTGTAGTTATCGCGTTAACCTATATTTATGGTGTTGGGAAAACAACCGCAAAGGAAGTCCTTAAAGAAGCAGGCGTTTCAGAAGACACTCGTGTACGTGATCTTACAGAAGATGAGTTGGGACGAATTCGTAAAGCAATAGACGGATATACAATTGAAGGTGATCTTCGCCGTGAAGTTTCCCTGAACGTAAAACGTTTGATTGAAATCGGATCTTACCGGGGAATTCGTCATCGCCGTGGTTTGCCAGTACGCGGACAAAAAACGAAAAATAATTCCCGTACTCGTAAAGGCCCACGTCGTACAATTGCAAACAAGAAAAAATAAGTGAAGGAGGGTAATAGCAATGGCTCGTAAAACAAATACACGTAAACGTCGTGTGAAAAAGAATATTGATACGGGTGTGGCACATATCCGTTCGACATTTAATAATACAATTGTAACGATTACCGACGCCCAAGGTAATGCAATTGGCTGGAGTTCTGCAGGTGCTTTGGGTTTTAAAGGTTCTCGAAAATCAACACCATTCGCCGCTCAAATGGCAGCTGAAACGGCTGCAAAATCTGCTGTGGAAAATGGTATGAAAACACTGGAAGTAACGGTGAAAGGTCCAGGTGCAGGACGTGAAGCTGCAATCCGTTCACTTCAGGCAGCAGGATTAGAAGTTACAGCAATTCGCGATGTAACACCAGTTCCTCATAATGGCTGTCGCCCGCCAAAACGTCGTCGTGTGTAAATTTTACCGTATATAATTTGTCACCCTGTCTATAATGGGTTATGATGGCTAAAAGTGTAAGGATTCTTTTTATGAACTACCTTAACTGACAGCATCTCAGTTGACAAGAAGATACGAATAAGATAATAGTGCAGAAACGCCAACTGCCTATTTGAGGAATTTCGGTTAGACAGTGGAGTCTAACCGGGGTTTCGACGTTTTGAAGGAGGGTTTTATAGAATGATCGAAATTGAAAAACCAAAAATTGAAACGGTAGAGATCAGCGATGATGCCAAATTTGGAAAATTCGTCGTCGAACCGCTTGAACGTGGATATGGTACTACTCTAGGAAACTCCTTGCGTCGTATCCTATTATCCTCACTTCCAGGCGCTGCTGTAACGTCAGTTCAAATTGATGGTGCACTACACGAATTTTCAACAATCGATGGAGTTGTTGAAGATGTGACCACTATCATTTTGAATTTAAAAAAGCTTGCTTTAAAGATTTACTCTGACGATGAGAAGACATTAGAGATTGACGTGCAGGGAGAAGGAACAGTAACGGCTGCAGATCTGACATATGATAGTGATGTAGAAGTATTAAACCCGGATCTTCCTATTGCTACGGTAAGCAGTAAAGGGAACCTGCATATGAAAATCACTGCTGAACGTGGTCGAGGCTATCGGCCGGCAGACGCAAATAAACGTGATGATCAGCCGATTGGGGTTATTCCAATTGATTCGATCTTCACACCAGTATCACGCATCACATATCAAGTTGAAAATACCCGAGTAGGACAAGTTGCAAACTACGATAAATTAACACTGGATGTATCAACAGATGGAAGTATTCGCCCTGAAGAGGCTGTTTCATTGGGTGCCAAAATATTTACAGAGCATCTCAATATTTTTGTAGGATTAACTGATGAAGCACAAAATGCCGAGATCATGGTTGAAAAAGAGGAAGATCAGAAGGAAAAAGTAATGGAAATGACCATTGAAGAGCTTGATCTTTCTGTTCGATCCTATAACTGTTTGAAACGTGCCGGAATTAATACAGTCCAGGAGCTTGCAAATAAATCGGAAGAAGATATGATGAAAGTCCGTAACCTTGGTCGTAAATCACTGGAGGAAGTAAAAGTAAAACTAAGTGATTTAGGCTTGGGATTACGTAATGATGACTAATAGATAGGACATTTTTAGATTGGCATGTAGTTCTATGCAAAATGCTTACCTATCTATAGTTACCGGATATTAGTAGTTCCTAGCAACAGGAAAGGGAGGGATAGTCCATGGCTAGAAAACTAGGTCGCACAACAGACCATCGCATGGCATTACTTCGCAACCTTGCATCTGATTTAATTATTCATGAACGGATTGAAACAACGGAAGCAAAAGCGAAGGAATTAAAGTCAGTAGTTGAAAAAATGATTACACTCGGAAAACGCGGTGATCTTCATGCACGTCGCCAAGCTGCGGCATTTTTATACAATCAGGAAGCAAACGAAAGCGAAAATGTTGTTCAAAAACTTTTTGATGACGTAGCTGCACGTTACGAAGATCGCCAAGGTGGATATACACGCGTTCTTAAACTTGGTGAACGTCAAGGTGATGGCGCCAAAATGGCAATCATTGAACTTGTTTAATGCAAAATAAGAACGCTAAGGGCAGGACTGAATCTCTTCCACGAGGTGAATCCAAGCCCTTTTTTATTAGGAAAAGTGCAGCGGGCTTGCCCAGCGACGTATGGCATAGGCAAGAGACCGTAAAGCGCCCGGTTTTTGGCGCTTGGAGTGTCTATTACCTATGGCAGTAGTCGCTAGCCCACGCGCAACTAGATCATAAAAGGGCAGCGGGGCCGTTTAGCAACGGAGGGCAGGCAGCTATCGACCAAAACTAATGGATATCAACCTTAATAGGGCGAGTATCAACCGAATTTCTTCAATATTGACCCTGTGGTGCGAATATCAACCCAAATCATCAAGTCATCGACTGAATTGGACGAGATATCAACCAGATACCAATAAATATCAACATAGTTGGGTAAACATGATCAAAGTTTCCAAGGCGGAGATTACCCTTGTGTACAAAAATAAAATTAAATCAATAATAGATTGATCCTTCTATACATCTCCACTTACATTCCACAGATATATTATAGAGGAGGAGCCACATCATGGAGCGCCAGAGGATGATTGAGTTTAAAAATGTTTCCTTCCGATATGGGGAAGATGAACCATGGGTCTTAAAGAATTGCTCGTTCGTTGTTTATGAAAATGAGTGGCTGGCAATTATCGGGCATAATGGCTCGGGAAAATCAACGATCGCCAAATTAATGAATGGACTGTTATTTCCTCAAGAAGGAGAAATTGTTATTCATGGTAAGCCGGTAAATGAGGAAACCATTTGGGATATTCGAAAAGATGTTGGGATGGTTTTTCAAAATCCGGATAATCAATTTGTTGGGACAACTGTACAGGATGATGTAGCGTTTGGCATGGAAAACCGCGGGATACCGAGGGAAGAGATGGTAAAGCGGATTGATCGAAGTTTAACCGCTGTCGGGATGCAGGATTATCGCATGACGGAGCCACATCGCTTGTCAGGCGGGCAAAAGCAGCGGGTGGCAATTGCCGGAGTCTTGGCAGTTTCACCCAAGGCACTTATTTTGGATGAGGCTACGGCAATGCTTGATCCTCGGGGACGTAAAGAGATTATGAAGACTGTTTCAGCGGTTATGCGGGAAAATAAACTCTCCTTGATCACGATTACTCATGATTTACAGGAGGTAGTACAGGCTGAACGGGTCATTGTAATGAATCATGGCGTGATCTGGGATGAAACGACACCGCGGGAGATTTTTACAAAGCAGAAAGCATTACGGGAAATTGGACTGGATGTGCCATTTGTTGCTATATTAACAGATGAACTGAAGAAAAATGGAATGAACGTGACAAATGAACCCTTAAACCAAGAAGAACTGTTGGAGGAACTATGGACATTACATTCGAAAACGTAAGCTATATCTATCAAGAAGACAGTCCGTTTGCCCATAAGGCGATTGACGATTTATCATTTCATATTCCCTCGGGTTCATTTGTAGCCATTATCGGACATACCGGTTCTGGCAAATCAACGTTAATTCAGCACTTAAATGGATTGATTTTGCCAAGCGCCGGAACGGTAACGATAGGGGACTACCAGCTTACCCATGAGGAAAAGCCGAAAAACATCAAGCAATTGCGCAGTAAAGTTGGTGTAGTCTTTCAATACCCGGAACACCAATTATTTGAAGAAACAGTGGAAAAGGACATTGCTTTTGGGCCAAAGAATTTTGGTGTTTCAGAAGCAGAGGTCAGTCAGCGAATCAAGGAGATTGTTCCGGAGGTAGGTATACCTGAACCGTTGCTGAAGCGATCCCCGTTTGATTTAAGTGGTGGGCAAATGCGGAGAGTGGCGATTGCTGGTGTATTGGCCATGAAACCGGATGTGTTAGTCTTGGACGAACCGACAGCTGGTCTGGATCCGCGCGGGCAAAAAGAGATCATGAACATGTTTTATCAGCTGCATCAGCGTGCCGGGCTGTCAACGGTGCTTGTAACACATAGTATGGAAGATGCGGTCACATATGCCGATCATGTCATAATATTAAATAAAGGAAAGAAGTATATGGAGGGAAAACCAGAAGACGTCTTAACCCGGCAAACGGCATTGAATCGTGTACAGCTGGATGTTCCAGAAGCGGTACAATTTCTGAAACGCTTTTCGGATCGATTTGGTGTAGTGATTCCATTTCACCGGCAAACAACGGAAGAAATTGCTCAAGCCGTAGCACGCCATCTCAAAGGGGGACAAGTGTTAAATGAGTGATAAGTTAATTATTGGTCAATATGTCCCGGGAGATTCTCTTATTCACCGTTTGGATCCACGTACAAAAATTACGGTGATTTTTTTCTTTGTTATTATCGTATTTTTCGCAAATTCATTATACAGTTATTTGCTGCTTACGGCATTTGCGCTGGCTAGTGTTATCACAACCCGGATTCCGGTCAAGTTTATTATAAAGGGTTTAACGCCAGTCTGGTTCTTAATTATCTTTACGTTTCTGCTGCATTTATTTATCACGAAGGAAGGGACCGTTTTATTACAAATTTTTTCTTTCAAACTTTATTCAGGGGCGATTATCCAGGGAATTGCCATTTCAATGCGGTTCTTCTTGCTGATATTGGTAACATCATTATTAACATTGACAACAACACCGATTGAAATCACCGATGCAATTGAGGAGATGCTCCATCCGTTGAAAAAAATCAAATTCCCGGTTCATGAGCTAGCATTAATGATGTCGATCTCATTGCGATTTATTCCGACATTGATGCAGGAAACGGAAAAAATTTCACGTGCACAGGCATCGCGTGGGGTGGACTTTCGGACAGGTCCTGTAAAAGACCGTATTAAAGCAGTTGTTCCGCTGTTGGTGCCATTGTTTGTTAGTGCTTTTAAACGTGCAGAAGAACTGGCAATGGCGATGGAAGCACGCGGCTATCAAGGTGGAGAAGGCCGGACAAAATTGCGGGAATTAAGCATAAAACGGCGAGATATAGCTATTTATTTTTTATTTATTTGTGTGATTGCCGGATTATTTTTGACCAGAAATTATTCATAAGGGGGGCTGGATTCAGTTGAAAAAGCTTAAATGTACAATCAGTTATGATGGCAGTCATTTCAATGGTTTTCAAATCCAGCCAAACCAACGAACCATCCAAGGTGAGGTGGAACGGGTATTAACAAAGATACATAAAGGAAAACAGACCCGGTTGTATGCATCAGGACGAACCGATAAAGGGGTTCATGCCAAAGGGCAAACGATTCATTTTGAAACACCGCTGACAATTCCGGAAGCCAACTGGAAGCATGCGCTTAATACACTGCTGCCACAGGATATTTATGTGCGTGATGTCGAGACAGTGCCGGCGTCATTCCATGCTCGTTTTGATGTTGTGGGCAAGGAGTACCGCTATTATATTTTGAACGAACAGGAAACAGATGTTTTCAAGCGTAACTATGTTTATCAATATCCTTATGCGCTGGATATAGAAGCGATGCAGCAGGCTTGTGAATATTTTGAAGGGGAACATGACTTTACAACGTTTTCATCGGCAAAAGCTACCGCAAAAGGAAGTAAGGTACGTACGCTATATCAAGTGTTATGCACAAAGCATGTAAGCGAGATTGAATTTATTTTTCGGGGAAGCGGTTTTTTATATAATATGGTACGGATCCTGGTCGGAGTCTTGCTGGAAGTTGGCAGGGGAAGACTTCGCGCCGATGCTATACCGTATCTAATGGAACAAAGAGATCGCCGGCTTGCAGCAGATACGGTGCCGCCTCAGGGTTTGTATTTGTGGCAAGTGAAATACGGGGAATAAAATGGGGAAAAGCTTCACAGGGCTTGACATTCACCATGAGATTGGTATACTATGAGTTATGGCATTTTATTTCTAAAACCATGATTAGCCCCGGAAACTAATTATGTTAGATATAGGAATAACGGAAAACAATGAATTATGGAGGGAAACCATCATGCGCACAACTTTCATGGCGAATGAGAATAATATCGAACGCAAATGGCTTGTTGTGGATGCTGAAGGAGAGCGGTTAGGTCGCTTAGCTAGTGAAGTTGCTGCAATTCTTCGAGGAAAGCATAAACCAACTTACACGCCACATGCAGATACAGGTGACAATGTCATCATTATCAATGCGGAAAAAATAGAACTTACCGGTAACAAAATTACCGACAAAAAATATTACAATCACTCAGGTTATGTCGGTGGATTAAGAGAACGTAATGCATACGAAATGCGTACTAAATACCCTGAGCAAATGATCGAGCTGGCTGTTAAAGGTATGTTACCTAAAGGTTCGCTTGGCCGCAAAATGGGTAAAAAACTGCACGTATACAAAGGTTCTGAACACAAACACCAAGCACAAAAACCGGAAGAATACAAGCTTCGTGGATAATTAAGAGGAGGTTAATCAATTGGCACAAGTACAATACTATGGCACAGGACGTCGTAAGAAATCAACTGCACGTGTACGTTTAGTTCCAGGAACCGGCCGTGTTGTGATTAACGATCGTGATGCTAAAGACTATTTTCCATATGAAACACAATTATTAATTCTGAACCAACCACTTGTGGCTACGGAAACACAAGGCACATACGATGTGATGGTAAACGTTCATGGCGGTGGATTTACCGGTCAAGCTGGTGCTATCCGCCACGGTGTCGCCCGTGCACTTTTAAAGGCGGATCCGGAATACCGTAAATCATTGAAAGAAGAAGGATATCTTACTCGTGACCCACGTGCTAAAGAACGTAAAAAATACGGTCTTAAGAAAGCTCGTCGTGCACCACAATTTTCAAAACGTTAATCAATGTATATATGGAATTACAGCCCATTTTCTCTATCATGGAAATGGGCTGTTTTGCATTTCGTATTGGATATGTCCATGGTCGATATTATACGAATTCGGCTGATGTTCAGGTACAGAGGTCGATAATACCGCGAATCCGGTTGATACCCACGTTCCAAGGTCGATGATGCTGCGAATTGGTTGATGTTCCTGCATCAAGGTTGATATTCCCCGATTATAGTGATTACCCGCACTCCTGTGTTTGATGGACCTGTACTATTCCTCAATCTCGCCGTTTTCGGTCAACTTTTGTGGATGAGCCAGCTTATCCTGCCCACACTTGTCAGTTTTACTTTTATGGTGTTCGTGAACAGCAGGATGAGATTTCGTTTCTTTAAGCTTATTTGGTTTCTTTATTTGTTTGAAACAGAAGTCGATATGATATTCCTTATTGAGTACGACGATAGCAACGGGATAGGTAAGCACCTGGATGTTGAAACTACCCTGTTTGGGTGCTTTCACTTGATAATGAACAAAGACTGTCTGGTTACCAGAGGATGGTTTCACAAGCTCGATTTGTTTGACGGAAACACGATAACCACCTGTTGACTTTTGCCCCAGCTGAACAATGACATATGTTTTCCCGTTTACGAGAAATACCTTGTTTACTTCCTTCGTGCGCTCTTTTTCAAGCCAATTTTGCACCTGCTTTGGTGAATCATCTGCATGGATGGTTTGGAAAGATAGATCCGTTACTTCATCACCTGTATTTCTTTCTTTTTCATGCATAAAATCACCCCCCATATCCTCTTGTTTACAATTGGACGGCATAATAGTTGTTAAAACAGCAACAAAGACGTCTTAGCAACCTGCCATCCTTCCTTTATTGTATATATTCCACAAAGACTGCAGTCGCAAGCAAGCGATTTTTATCATATTTTTATCATACCATGTTACAATGTAATAGTGGATTATTTAACGTTAATTGTTACGGGTCTTTGTAAATAGCAGTGAAATAAACGGTATAATGGGAACGTCTTCGCAAAATGAACCAGTAACGTTCCTTGATTGGAAAATGATGATTACCGGCTGGGAATGGGTAATCATCTAGTAATGGAGGGGGTTAAAAGGTGAACATTGTTGGGATTTCCGGGACCATTACCGGCTCCAAAACCAGGATAGCCATGGATTATGTCATGAATCGGATACATGAACAATATCCTGATGCAGAAACAATTTTATTGGATTTGAAGGATCTGTCCATTGTGTTTAGCGATGGACGTAATTATATGGATTATGAGGGTGACACCAAATATGTGGCTGAAGCGATCATGGCAGCGGATGTATTGATCATTGGTACGCCAACTTTTCAGGCATCTATACCTGGTACATTGAAGAATGTGTTTGATTTATTGCCGTCCAATGCCTTTTTGGGCAAGGTTATCGGGATGGTGGTCACTGCAGGTTCGCCAAAACATTTTTTGATGTCCGAACAGCAGCTAAAACCAATTTTAGCCTATATGAAAGCAACCATCGTATCAACTTATGTCTTTATCGAGGAACAGGACTACCATCGCAAACAAATTATTAATGATGACGTTCTGTTTCGTCTGAATGATTTGGTAGATGATACAGTTGAAACGTTTCAGGCTATGGAAATCGTCAGGAAAAAGAAAGAAGATGCATACGGTTTTTGATAATGGGCGCGTAATATCGAAAAGACGAAAATTGATCGGGACAAAGAAGTATGTAATCAATGATTGTCTACATCGGTTGAACGCGCTTTAACCTTGTCCGAAATTAATTCCATTCTTTATATATCATTGTTCTCTATTATTTATGCGATGTTTTTCTTTAAAATGCATTCATTGATACATAATTTTTCTGATAGCTTGAAAGTTGTAGAGTTTTGTTAAATCTTAGGTTAAAATGGATCTATCTAACATGTTTAAATAAAAAGGGATGTATATCATGGTCTATCATCAAAATCTGCTAAAATTTTTCTTTTCCATGGATGACCATCTATACCGGATTCGTAAAGCGGAAACGGTGAATCATGTACGGAAATGGTGTCTGCTATTATGTTTGTTCAGCATCATTATTTATGGATGGATGGCTTCTTTGGGGATAGGTTCCGATTTTATATCGAGTACTCGGACCGGATTAAGTATGCAAGAATATGAATCAAGCAAACTGGATTTTGTTATTGGGCGCTGCGTGTATGCGGTTTTGCTGACTGCTGTTATATTATTTCTTTCCGCTCTATTGTTTTATGCAGTATTCGACATACCTTTTTGGCGGCTTTTGATCATGCAGCAGGCTGTTTTGTTCATCATGCTTCTCGAACGGATCGTTTGGGTGCCATTGATGCTGATTTGGGGTTTGGACTGGTATGTTTCCCCGCTATCGTTTGGAATTATTGCATCTTATTTAACCGGGAATAACTGGATAATCTTTTTCTTTGGCGCAATATCCATTGTCCAATTATGGATTATTTGGTTTCAGGTAAAATATTTACGTTTTATGTCATCTTATGGCAAAGGTAGAGTTTGGCTAATGGTTATTTTGCTGCACCTTTTCTATTGGATCGTTGCTGCTACAGTGGCATCAGTTGATAACCATTTGTTGAGAGGGTGGTTTGGATGAAGTGGAGACGGATCATCGGTATCGTTATTCTATTATTTATCATCTGTAACTGTATCTTGCTGGTTGTTGATAAGGACGAAAAAGTTGAACGAACATCATACATAAAAAATTGGACGAAAACAGCGAGCGCCAATATGTATGAACAGATAGATAAAAAAGGTGTGCTTGCTGCTGTGAACCAACATCACATATACTTTGATGACACCATGGGAGCTTTCGAGGAATTTTTGGTCGACGAGGGTGCTGAGGTCCATGAAGGTGATGCATTGTATACCTATAAGGTTGCCGATTTTGATGATACGAAAGCAACATTGGAGGCGGAAACAGACACGATAAATGAGGAAATTTCCGCAATTGAACAGGCGATGTCAGCTGTTTCGGCTTACCAGTTGCAAAATCCTGGTACAATGCCAAATAACAGTAGCCGAACAGAAGAGGACAATCAAGCAGAAAACAAAGATTCAGCAGAAATGAATCAAATAAAAACTGCTTCCTCAGTGACAGAAGCTGATTATTTAAAAGAACAATATCTTGCCGAAAAGAAAAAAGAACTTGAACAAAAACAAGCACGGCTGAAAAGTGTTCAAACCCAGTTAACTGATTTGCAAGCGAGCGGGGATACGATTACAGTGGATAGCCCATATACAGGAAATGTCACAGAACTGTCCGATTCATTGGGAAATCCAGTGATGACAATCGCCTCGACTGATGTACATGTCGAAGGTGAATTAACGGAAACGGAACGGATGAAATTTGAAAAGGGTATGCCCGCAGAGATAGCTATTTCAGAAAATAAGAAGAAGCTAAAAGGGACGATTGAGGAGATTAATGACAATCCGAAAACAGTCTCGCTGCATGGAAAGAGCATTTATCCATTTTATGTTTCTTTTACAGATCAAGGGGATATGAAGGATTTGCTGCCTGGGTATCATACAAAAGTATCGATTACAACAGATGAATCAAAAAATGCCACTGTTGTTCCAAATGATGCCTTATTTGGCCACGCGGTTTGGAAAATGACCCAGGGAGGGAAACTTGTCAAACAGCCAGTAACAACAGGCATTGAAATGAAGGGGAAAACTGAAGTAACAAAAGGTGCCAAACTTGGTGAATGGGTAGCGGGGGATCAACAGGCTCCGTTTCGTCATGGAACATCATTTATTACCCCATTACAACTGGATCAACTGAAATGGAAACAATTTGTTAAACAAAAAGATTGGAAAGAGGATTTCATTGCTGGATTGTTAACACGATAAAAACATATGATGTAAAAATAAGCCTTTATGGAAGAGGCTTATTTTTGTTTCCTGTCACCAGTCATAAATGCCAAACCTGTCCCATAAAATAGTCCAAGCAGAAGAATAAGGAGCGAATGAGATATGGGACGTGTTGGTAAAGTTGTGTGCTGGGGGGCAGGATTGGTACTGCTAGCCTTCTTAATTCAGTTTCCAATTCAAAAAACGGAAAACACCTGGAAAACATGGTCATTGCCCCTTGCCGGTAAAACGATTGTTATTGATCCTGGACATGGTGGCCCTGACGGAGGAGCCGAGGGGAAAGACAACACCCAGGAAAAAGATATTACCCTGAACGTCGCCAAAAAAGTGCGGAACTATTTGCAGCAATCAGGCGCACTTGTTTACCTAACCAGGGAAGAGGATATAGACCTGGCTGACAAGGGTACAAGTGGACTATCACGGAGGAAGTCGGAGGATATTCGCAAGCGGGTTGCTTTTATTCAGGAAAAACATGCCGACTTTTTTGTATCGATACATTTGAATGCCATCCCGTCATCCAGATGGCATGGTGCACAAACCTTTTACTACCCAAAATTTGAAGAGAGCAAGCATCTGGCTAAGATGATCCAGTCTGAAGTGATTCGTAATCTGGAAAACACAAACCGCACGCCTTTAGCACTCAATACGGTCTATTTATTAAAGCATGCCGGAGTTCCCGGTGCCTTGGTAGAACTTGGCTTTCTATCCAATGAACAGGAGCGGGAACAGTTAAAGCAGGATGACTATCAATTGAAAATGGCCGGCAGTATTTATGAAGGGATTTTACGGTATGCGACAGAGGATATGGAGGAAGGGGAAGATTAAATGGAGTGGGCGATGATGTGTGTTGATTGCGGAACTTGAAGAATCAGACCGGGAATGGGGATATCAAAAAGTGTGAGGATATCGCCTTGGCAATGGGATTTATCGACCAGAAAACGTGATATATCAATTGCAAATGTGAAGATATCAACCAATGGCATACGCGTTTCGACCTAAAGGTGTAAGGTATCGACCAAGAAGCATGTACTATCAACCCATTGGACAAGAATATCGACCGGGGTGCGGAAAATATCGACCAAATTGCAAGCTATATCGACCAAATCTGATAAAATATCAACCTGCCCAAAGAGGTGTGAATATTAATTAAATCAGTTCGCCGTTATATTAACAATGGAACTGATCAGCTGTGACCATCAACATGATTCATATCACTTAGATTTATGTTATACTAGCAAGTAATGACAGAATAACGTTCATGTTCTGTCGATGCTAGGAAAGGAATGGTGATTTACCGTGTTACAGAAGGAAGAAGTCATTCAGTTACTGAGCTCGGTTAAGGATCCTTTTTTACATAAAACACTGGAAGAAACGGGTGGTGTAAAAGAGGTTACCATAAAGGAAGAGAAGAAACATGTCAGTGTCAAATTGGCAATCGGGAAGACAAATACTGGCGAGCAAATGCAGCTGCAACAGCAAGTCGTCGGTATTTTGAAGAAGAATGGTGCCACTACAGTTGGACTGCGTTTTGAACAGTTGCCTGATGAGGTGATTCAGAAATTCCAGCCAGCTGCAGAAAAAGCGCAAGAGGCATCATTAATGGGTGGAAATTCCAATCCGAATTTTATCGCTATTTCCAGTGGTAAAGGGGGCGTTGGGAAATCGACTGTAACCGTTAACCTGGCGATTGCTTTACATCGTCTTGGCAAGAAGGTTGGCATTATCGATGCAGATATTTACGGATTTAGTGTCCCTGATATGATGGGAGTGGAGACACGTCCAGTCGTTCGCAATGAAAAAATCTACCCGGTTGAACGGATGGGTGTAAAAGTTATTTCCATGGGTTTCTTTGTAGAGGACAACTCCCCAATCATTTGGCGCGGACCAATGCTTGGGAAAATGTTAAATAGCTTTTTCAAGGAAGTGGAATGGGGCGATTTGGATTATTTGCTTCTTGATCTGCCACCGGGAACAGGGGATATTGCCATGGATGTGCATGAACTGTTACCGACTTGTAAGGAAGTCATTGTGACAACACCACATCCAACTGCAGCATTTGTAGCGGCTCGGGCAGGGCAAATGGCGATTAAAACAAATCACCAAATCCTGGGCGTTGTCGAAAATATGGCTTATTTTGAAAGTGAGAAAACCGGTGAAAAGGAATATGTATTCGGCCATGGTGGCGGTAAAAAGTTGGCAGAAGTATTAAAAACCAAAGTTCTTGGACAGCTGCCACTAAAACAGCCATATGAGGAAGAGGATGTATTTGCACCATCTGTATATCAGCAAGATCATCCACTTGGACAAGAATATCACCGGATGGCATCGAAAATTGTGGCTGAAGTGGAAGGGTAAAGCATTACAATTTATGTGATAAAAAAGAGGTGGCCGTTGAGTCTCACCTCTTTTTTATTTATCCAATTCCTTCTTCAGAGGCATTATCCCCTTTGTTGCCTTTATCCCCTTTTCCTTGTTTTTGCTGCCCTTGTTCCTCAGCAGCCTTTAACAGGGTTTCTGTCATTTTTGCCTGGAATGTTGGACTTTGCAATGTTTCTTTAACAGTGTCCTGCAAATGATCACGGAATTTCTGGCTTTGCATTACGTTTAGCATTTGCTCTTGCATTTGCGGATTTTTGAGGAGGCTTAGCATTTGCTTCTGATAATCGGGATCCTTCATGAGTTCCTTCATCAACTTTTGATGCTCGGTTGCCATTGATTTAGCAAAACTGTTCACAAATGTTGGATCACTAAAAAGCTTCTCCCACATCTGTTTCCCTTCATCAGAGACAAGCGCCTCATTAACCGCTTTTTTGACGGTATCATCCTGCATAACAAGCTGTTGTTTCATTTGTTCATCAGCCAATAATTCTTTAAGTGCTTTTTTTCCATCTTCCGTTTGTAATATATCTAAAACCATTTTCTTCGTTGTATCGTAGTCTGATTTCTGTACGGCAGAGCTTTGTCCGTCGCTACAGGCAGATAGGCTTAGGATGGCCAGCGCAGCAAAGGATATAAAAATTGCCCGAAGCATTTTAATCCTCCTTCCCTTACATACCCTTAATATGAGGAAAAAAGCAAGAAGTATGCACCTTGAGAAGGAAAAATACGTTGGTTCGTGATAAAATACAATTTAGTGGATGTTCAAAAGAGGATGTTCAAAGGGGAACTTCTCTCTACAAGCGTCACGTCCTGTATAAGTCAATGATTGGCGCAAATCGATGCAATGTTAAAAATACATAGCTTAAAAACGGCAGGAGGATTCAGATTGAATAGTCGTAAATGGGTAAGGCTGTTTTTTACCACACTGGCATTAGGTGGTGCAGCTGGATTAATAACCAGCTTCTTTGTAAAAACGGCTTCTTATGCAGAATGGTTAAACCCGTTTGATTTCTTTGATTTATTGGGTGTGCTCATCTTTTTTATTGGCCTTGGATTTGTATTTAGTCTTGTTAGCCAGACGGGGTTTTTTGCGTATTTGTTTATTAACCAGTTCGGCCTGGGAATATTCCGGACGTTTTGGCCAACTGTACAAGTACTGCTAATTGCGTTTGTTGTCTTTGATTTGGTTTATTTCCCTTATAATGCCTCAGATGGCAATGGGTCACTAATTACATATATTGGTATAGCAGCTGCAATACTTGTGTATGGATGGATCATTGCAAAGATCAAGGCAAAGCAAACCAATCAGCGAGCATTTATCCCGGCATTATTCCTTATGGTTGTCATGACAACAGTGGAATGGGTTCCCGGGCTTAGGACAAGCGGTATGGATTACGCATGGTTGATGATTGTTCCTTTATTAGTTTGTAACACATACCAGTTATTAATTCTGCACCACATTAATAAGCCGGATCACAAGCAGGTATCGAGTACCAAACAACCATCAAGGAATACCAGCGCAAAAGCCGGCAAAAAGGGAAGTAAAAAAGCATAATTTAATGATTAGAAACGAAGGCTATTCCAGATGGATGCCTTCGCTTTCTATTTTGACGAAGTAGACAATGGCGTTCTCAGGTTTGGGACGTTTCCTCTATCCAATGGTCTTCCTTCCATAGCGTTACTTTTCGTCTACTCGATTGGTTTCGATTTGGCATGTGCCTGATTAATGAACTCGGATATGGTTACAAAGTGGAATCCTTTATTTTTTAATCCGGGTAAAATGGTTTTTAATGCTTCATTCGTTTGTTTAACGGAGTCCGACGCATGTAATAAAATAACATCACCGTTAGAAGTCTGCTTCATAACAAAATCAGTAATAGCCTCCGTTCCAGGGTTTTTCCAGTCATTTGGATTTACATTCCAGTGGACCACTGTAAGACCAAGGTTTTCCGCCAGTTTAATGATCTCTTTGTCAAATTGACCACTTGGTGGACGTACAAGATTGATGTCATCGAGACCTAGCTTCTGGAATACTTCTTTCGCATGCAACAAATCCTTTTTCACCTGTTCAGGTTTTTGGTTGAGGTAGCTTTTATAACGGTAGCCAAGCATGCCAAGTTCATGTTTACCATCAGTGATTTCTTCAAGTATTTCCGGGTGTCTCTCCGCCCATTCGCCACTCACAAAAAAAGTAGCTTGTACATTTTCTTCCTTTAAACGTTCTAAAATAGCATGTATCTTTTTTTCACCCCAGCTAATGTCAAATGTTAAGGCGATGTTTGCCTCATCTTTATTACCTTTTGATAATGCTGCAGTTTGCTTTTCATGGGAAAAAATTGAAAATGTTCCATCGCGTTCAAACCATACAAAGGTTGCGGTGAATAAGGCAAGTAAAACGATAACCGTCCAACTTTTCCACTTCAAATGGAAGGTGTAAAAATGGCCCATAGTAGTCCTCCTAAAACTTCTTTATACCAGTTTATGAATGAAACATCATAATATGAACAAGCTAGGAAACAAGGTGATTTTTTCCGGAAATACATATTTATTAATTGCTGACTAGTGAAGAAGTGCACAGAAAACCGACAAAATCTAATATGGGTTTCGAATACATGTGGGTAATCATGTAACAAGTACATAAAAACAATAAAGTTCGGCAAAGGTCTTGGGCGCTGGAGCCGGGTTGGCCTGCTTTGGCAAGAACAGAGCTTAAATTTATACTTATCAAATAAAACTTGGCAACAGATTAAATTAAGCAGATAAAGTTTGGAGTGACGGCAATGTTAGGGTTATTAATTAATGATATTGAACAAAAGGAAATGGAATATTTACTAAAACGCGAACTGGAAGAATTACTCATGGATTTTGAAGATCATCGCATTGATCATTTGGTGAAACGGGCAATGCGTGAGCGGTATCGGATTCTCTTTCAACTGCTTCGTCGTGTTGCAAGTGAACAAGAATGTCTCAAATATATACTGAAGCGAACGGAGAATGAATAAATGGATGTTCGTTATTGATGAGCAATGGCAAAAGCTGTTGTTCATTTATTTTTAGTTTTAGGTTTTATCCTTGGTATCATATCGGCGATCTTTTACAGCCTTGTTTCTTCTGTAATAAAAAATTGTAACTTTCTTAGGGAAACTTGTTGAAATATAATAATGTATATGCTATATTAATATCTGTTGTCAGGAAAGCCCAAATACAATTCAAATGGTTCGTTAAAAATTATTTAAAAAAACTATTGACTTTATGCGGGGATCTTGATAGAATATAACTTGTCGCTAAAACGACAACGGAAAAAATTGCTCTTTGAAAACTGAACAAAACAACCAGTATGTAACAGATGTCAGAGGTTGAGGTTAGAA